>CAZJYH010000094.1:0-635 GCA_964549365.1 uncultured Alphaproteobacteria bacterium | reverse complement strand
GTTGAAAGCGGCCGGCGGTGTCGGCCTTCACATTGTAGCGGGTTCCGTCGAGCGTGATCGATGCGCCCGCGATCGGTTGGGCGCTGTTGTCGAGAAGCGTGCCGGCGATCATGCCGGTTCGGCCTTGAGCGGCGCAGGGCCGCACGGCCAGTGCGTGTGAGAAGAGTGTGGCGAGCGCACATGCTGCCACCAGCGGACGGATACAGCGTTGCATGGGATGAGCCTTTGCATTGGTTTATGGGACACCAACGTTTATGCGCGAAGGCACGAACGCAATTGTATCGCTATCGCTCGGGTGTGTTCGGCGGTGAAAATCAGGGGCGATTCAACGCCGAATATGCGCGGTGGATGTATAAGATGCCACCGGAATATTCCCGCGCCGGCCAACTTTATCGTAACACGAGAGGAAGGGGGGCAACGCTCCCGAACGGCACGAAATCCCCGGCGCTCAGAGCGTCTTCAGCTCATGCTCGAGCATCGTGCGAAGCCCCTCTTGCAGCGGACGGGGATCGTACCCCAGCTCGCGCCGCGCCTTGGCGTTGTTCCCCAGATACGTGACGCCCGCCACGATCCGAAGGCCCTCGGCCGTGTACGTCGAAGGGAGCGGCAGTATCGCTCCGACGACCTTCATGAGC
>CAZJYH010000093.1:327-11261 GCA_964549365.1 uncultured Alphaproteobacteria bacterium | reverse complement strand
GAGAAGGCACTGGAGCACTTCAAGGTCTTCACGACCACGAAGGAGGAGATACAGGGCCAGGCGAAGCAGCGGAAGATCGACGAGATGCAGATGCGGGTGGAGGTTGAGCGCGCCGAGAAGGAGCGTGAGATCGTGCAGCTGAAGAACATGCAGCTCGAGCTGGAGGTGGAGCACAAGACCCGCGAGCTTGCCGGCTCGGCCCTGTACATCGTTCAGAAGAACGAGTTCCTCTCACGCCTCACGCATCGCATCGAGCAGATCCAGCAGACGAAGGGAGGCCTGCGCGATGAAATGCTCGCCGATCTGTTGCGCGAGGTGGACATGAGCACCGCCGCCGAGCAGGATTGGGAGACGCTCGAGAACCAGTTCAATCAGCTCCATCGCGATTTCGTGCGCCGCCTTTCGCATCAACACCCGGGCCTCACTCCCGCCGAGCTGAAGGTCTGCTCGTTGATCAAGCTGAACCTCTCCACCAAGGAGATCGCGCGCCTGCTCTGTATTTCCAACCGGAGCGCCGAAAACCATCGCTATCATATTCGGCAGAAGCTCGACCTTCCGATCGACGTGAACCTGACGACATTTCTCGCATCGTTCTGAGAACGGCTGTGACGATGCCGCGCGCGGTTTCTCCCGCATGGAGAGCTGCGCGCGCGATCGTCGGGGCCGTTCGCTGCCGAGACGCCCCCGCGCACTGCCGAACCGAACGGCCGCCGTGATCGGTCCGAACGGCATCGGCGCAAGGCCCCGAGCAGGCCCGGCCCCACTCCGCTCAAACAACACCCACCGGCACGACATGATCCCCGATCTCGAATGCGCACCGTGAAGCAACGTCACGGTCATGCGTAGTAAATGAGTAGCGACGCCGCGCGCGCAGGCCGGTATTATTGCATCAGAAATCGTTGCGCCTCGCGCGCTTGTATGAAAAGTGAATGGGCTCCGAATTGATATGGATCAGGTTGACGGATGAAAGAATTGAGGATGTCGGTTTTACGGACCGCATCGAAAGGAGTAGCAAGCGTATTGGGGTAGGGGCAGTTCCGTATGGTGCGTAGCACCGTCGAGAAATCGTACACAAGTAGTGGAAGACACGCCGGAGAGCTTGTGTGCGACGACAACTTGCCGACAATGGACCGGAGTCGGCAAATGACGGCGCGCCGCACGATGCATGCCTGAATCCCATAGCAGCCTGTACCGGGTTGGCCCGTTGTTCGTACCCTCGGGACCACGCCCGGTACAGGCTTTTCTTTTGCTTCGACCGTGCCTGTCGGCATCCTTACTCGCTGCCGAGCCATGCGGCACGCGCGCGCTTCTGTGCGTCCGTCGGCGCGGCGATGCTTTCGAGGCGATAGGGTCGCGTATCGAGTTCCTCGGTCGTCAGTTTCAGCGTAAGCAGCCGTGCGCCGCGAAAGAACGACACGATGCAATCCGCGCCGACGCCGCGTGCGGCCAACGCACCATCCCATCGTTTCCCGTCGACACGCTCGCCGTCCAACGCAAGGATGAGATCGCCTGCGCTGAATCCGGCACGCGCGGCCGGCGAGTCGGCGGCAACGTTGAGCACCGTGACGAATGGATCGGCGGAACGCTCCCGTGCATCGGCAACGATCAGGCCCGTATGGATCTGCGGCTCGACGGCCGCGGCCGTCGCCCGGCGGCGTTTCCGACGCTCCGACGTGCCGCGAAGCAACTGCAGGCCCACATGCTCCAGGGCGCGGGTGTAGTCGAGCTCGCCCACCGAACCGATCAGCCGCGCAAGGAGCGCCCGTGCGCCCTTGCCGGCAACGGCCTCGGTGGCATTCAGCACATCGCGTTCGGTATATCCGTTGCCGCGCAGGAAATAGTCGGCGTGCGGCGCCTCGGCGTAGGTGGTGCGGTACAGATGGCGCACGAGATCGTCGAGCGAACGGCGGCCGCGCGTGCGCCGGCGGATGTCCAGATCGAGCAGCAGCGCAATCACCGCCCCCTTGTGGTAGTAGTTCACATACGTGTTCTTGAAATTGCTGGTCGCAGCAACCGGATTGCGCGCGCCCGCAGCATGCCAGGTATCGAAGCTGGAGAGCCGGAGATTGCGATGGAAGCGCCCGGGCGATCGATCGACCATGTTGATCTCGCCCACCAGGTGCTTGAAGACCTGCTTGTCGTCCCACACGCCCGCTCGTCTGATCATGAGATGGCCGTAGTACTGCGTGAATCCCTCGGCGAACCAGAGCAGCGTGGTGTGTCGCTCGCTCGTGTAGTCGAACGGCCCCAGCTCCGCCGGACGCAGCCGCTTCACGTTCCAGATGTGGAAGAACTCATGCGACGATACGGCGAGCAGATCGGAATAGATCTCATCCGGCATGATCGAACCGTTGATGACGACGCGCGTGGATGCCAGATGCTCCATGCCGTCGCCGTTCTGTGCGAACGGGTCGATATTGACCAGGAACCAGTAGGCGTCGAACTCCGGCCGGCCGAAGGCCTGCGTGTAGACCTGGACGATCTTCTGCAGGTCGGCCAGGTATCGATCGACGCGCTCGCGCAACGCGGGAGCCGATGCGCCCCCGGCGATGTCGACCACCACATGGTAGCCGACACCATCGAGCGTGAAGACGTGCTCCAGCGGCGTGCCGATCTCGATGGGTGAGTCGATCAGCACATCGTAATTCTCTGCGGCGAACACGCCCCCGCGCAGGCGCGGCATCGACGTGAAGACCTTCCATCCTTTCGGTGCGCGCACCGTCAGCTCGATGGGGTCGGCCTGGTGCCCCTCGATCCAGCCGAACACGGAGGAGCCGTTGACGGCGGCATGGCGATCGTCCAGCTGTGAGAACGTTCCGCTCAGCGTGTCGCCGAACATCCTGTAGCCGACGGACACACGAGCGTTGCCGGCGCAGAAGATGCGCCACGTTCCCTTCGCGATCTTCTCCACGCGCAGAGGCGCGCCGCCGGCGCCGTGAGCCTCGAGCTCCTGCACGTTTCGTGCGAAGTCGTAGATGAAGTACCGTCCCGGGGACCACGCCGGGAACACGAGATCCAGGTGCCCGGCGCCGTTGGTGGCGAGCGTGATCGTGACGCCGAACAGATGCTCCCAGGGGCGGTCGAGTGAAAGCGTATATCGCAGCATATGTGGGTGTTTGTCGAAATATGTGCCGATGGTTGCCGAGGCCGACGAATGTAGAGAATTCCTTGCAGGTTGCCGCTTCCTTTGTATGTTGGGTGCGCAGATGAACACCTCGAAGGACAACACCGGCACGACACGTGGACAGGACATGAGCAGGCGCGGAACATCACTGAACCTCGGCAATCGATTCACGGCACGCACAAGCGAGCCGTTCGACGACGGATGGGGGTCGATCGAGGAGGAGGAGGGCGATCCTCGCACGGAATTTCTACCGGATGCATCGCGCACGGCGTTTGCCACGAACAACAGCCCCGACATTCCGTTCACGCACTCGATCAATCCCTATCGCGGCTGCGAACACGGATGCGCCTACTGCTACGCGCGGCCGACGCACGAGTACCTCGGGTTCAATGCGGCGCTCGACTTCGAGACGAAGATCATGGTCAAGCACGACGCGGCGCGTCTGGCCCGTGAAGCGATGATGAAACGCTCATGGACGCCGACCACCGTGTCGATCAGCGGCGTCACCGACGCATACCAGCCGGCCGAGCGGAGGTTCCGTATCACCCGCTCGATTCTGGAGGTGATGCTGGAGTTCCGCAATCCGGTCGGCATCGTCACGAAGAACGCACTGGTGGCGCGCGACGTGGACCTGCTGGCCGAGCTTGCACGACATCAGTGCGCGGTGGTGTTCATCTCGATCACCACGCTCGACCGCGATCTCGCGCGGCGCATGGAGCCGCGCACTTCAACACCACAGCGTCGTCTGGAGGCGGTGCGGCGCCTTGCCGACGCCGGCGTTCCGGTCGGCGTGATGACCGCCCCGCTGATCCCCGGGCTGAACGACGAAGAGGTGCCGGCGCTCCTGGCGGCCGCGCACGAGGCGGGCGCCCGGCACGCCGGCTACACCATCGTGCGGCTGCCGCTTGCGGTGCGCCCGATCTTTCTCGATTGGCTGGAGCGTGAGGAGCCCGCACGCGTTGCCAAGGTGAAGCATGCGCTGGAAGGGATGCGCGGCGGCCGATTGAACATCTCGGAGTTCGGCTCGCGCATGGGCGGCAGCGGACCCCGTGCCGACGTGATCCGAAGCCTGTTCCGGATGACCTGCAAACGCCTCGGGATCAACAGCTCGAAGCTCGCCCTCACCACCGCGAACTTCCGCCGCCCTAGCGCCGACGGTCAGATCGATCTGTTCGAGTAGGTCAAACACATTGCCGAATTCTCGAGCGGCCGCCGCAGCTACAACCCGCCATGTCCACTTGTGGCGTCTCAATCCTCTTATGCATATACGACCCTCCCTACCGCGCGATCTTCTCTCCGCACTTTCGCGTAATCTGTCGTAATGCCACACGTCCGAATTCCAAACTCGGGCTCAATACACACGCCCGAACCGTTCGGAATCGTTGTTCAATGCGATTGATCTCCCCCCATCATTTTCATATCTATGGGAGGCAAAAGCCATGAACAGTCGGACGATTCTCCGCTTGCCGGCAATGATCGCTGCCACGCTCATCGCGTGTGCGGCATTCACCGCCGGTCCATCCCGGGCATCCGCTGCATGCCCCAGCATTGTCGTGGTGAACAACACGACATGCCATATCTGGCTCTGGATCCGATTCAGAGCCGTCACGATCCATCTCCACATAGCCGCCGGGGCTTCGGTCACGTTTGATCCTCCGGTCAACACACCGCCGGACGGAGTCGTCGACCAATGCGGCACCCTGTTTCCGATACCAGGCGGAGGCGGCTGCACCTCTTCATTCCGTGCGGCAGGCAACTGCTGTGCTGTGGCCTGTTGGGATCCGATCAACTGCATCATTGCCGTGAATCCCGCGCCGAACAACTGTCCGTGCTGAGGTTTTCCAAACCGGCATGCTCTATGCCCGGCGCATTCACTGCAGCGGGGCGGCGCCGAATCGGCGCAGCCCCGCGTCGTTTCCCAAGCAGTGCGTCAACGGCGCGTTACCTCACCACCGTCAACGTGCGGTTCAGCATGCGCCCGCCCGCCGACAATCGGTAGTGATACAGTCCGTCGGCGAGATCCTTCACCAACAGACGGATGCGGTGTTCACCGGCAGCGCGCACGCCCGCGTCCAGTGTGCGCACCATCCGTCCCTGTGCGTCGTAGAGGGCCAGGACGATCTCGCCGCGCGTCGGAAGGATGTACCCGATCTCCACCAGATCGCGCGACGGGTTCGGCACGCTCTGCATCAGCGCGAGGCCCGAGGCATCGTGCACGCCCGAGACACCGCTCACGCTGAACTCCTCGACGGGAGCAAGGAACGTTCCGCCCGCACGCCCGGCAACCGCCGACGATGGGTCGACATCATCGACGCCGCGCGCCCGCGATACGGCGATACCGCTCAGGCTCACGGTCTGCACGCCGTTGCCGGCGTTGCTCTCGAACGTGATCGATCCGCTCGCCGTCCCCGAAGAGGTGGGCTCGAAGCTGACCTCGAGCATCTCCGTCTGCCCCGGCGCCAGCTCGAGGCGAGGGAAGGCGCCGATCGAGAAGTCCGTGCCGGCCGTCACCGTGGGATGGTTGAGAACCAGCACCATGGTACCGGTGTTGGAGACCATCACGGTCTGCCGCGCCACCTTCCCCAACGTCAGCGAGTTGAAGTTCAGCGTTGACGGTGTCACCGAGATGGTGCGCGTTGCCGCCTCGCCCGCGAGCACGCCGATGATGGTGTCTCCCTCGGAGGTGATCGCCCGCACCATGCCGGCGCGTGCGCCCGGCGTTCCGGCGCCCGGAGCAAACGTCACCTTCAGATCCAGCACCATGCCGGGTTGCAACGTATCCGGCAACGACGGCCACGGGTCGGCGGCGTCCGCGCCGAAGTCCACCATGTCCGGACCGTCGATCTCGAGCTTGGTGATCAACAACGGAGTGATGCGGTTGTTCTCCATGCGCACCGTGCCGTGAAGCGTCTCGGAGGCACCGCCGCCGATCAACGCCTTGCCGAACGTGTGGCCCTGCATGTAGAGCCCGGTCTTGCCGCCGCCGAACAGGTCGATGTAGTAGACCCCGGCTTCGGCGATGCCCGGAATCATCATCATCGAATCGTTCGTCTTCACGCGAAGGCCGGCACGGCGCGAGCCCTGCTGGCGCGGAGTGAAACGGGCAACGAGCGTGTCGGTGGCGCCGGGCGTCAGCACCAGCTCATTCGTCGCAGCGTCGATGTTGCCGTGCGGCTTCTCGACGATCTCGAACTCATCGACATCACCGGAGGCGATGCGGAGATCGGGGAGCGAGATCCGGAGATCACACTCGCCCGCGTTGTAGAACACGAAGCGCGCATCGGAGCTCTCGTTCAATCGCGTCGACGGGAACGTCACGCCCTTGATCGACGCCTCGCTTCCGTTCTCACGCAGACGCCCGCCCACACCACGCCCGAAGACATCGAACCAGAGAAGTCCCGATGTCTGAATGCCGTGCTCGTCGGGGTTGGCAATGTTCTGCGCGTTCGATCGGACGAAGACTCTGCCGAACCGCTTCTGCGTGCGCTGTGCGTTGAAGGAGAGATAGAGCGTCCGGGTCTGGCCGCGGCCGATAAGCAGCGGGAAGATCACGGTGTTCTTCGAGATCGGCAGCACCGGTGGCACGTCCGTGACGACGTAGTCGGCCATCGGCACGAACGAGCCCTCGTTCGCGTTGTCACGCAGCATCGGGTAACGTGGCTGCCCCTGTTGATAGGTCGTATCCGTGGCGTAGAACGAGAAGTTGTTCACGCTCAGCACGCCCGCGCCGATGTTCGTCACCTGCATCTGATACGTCACGTACGTGGCGCCGAGACAGCTGTAGGCATTACGGAACAACTGCGCGCTCGAGTCGATCACCGCTCCGTTGATTCGGATCTCGAGACCCGGCGCCTCGGAGAATGCCGCAAGCGGGAACACACGAACCTCGCCGTCGGCGGTCACCGTCAACGTGTCGACGATGGTGCCGATCCCCGTCGCGTTGAACGTCAGACCGGGCGTGGTGGTCTGCAACGCCGAAAGCGACGCTCCGGAGGAGATCGAATACTGCCCTCCGCTCGTCCCCTTGAGCGAGTAGTTGATCACCGCCGCCGATGCGGAGCCGTTGGTACTGATGTTCTGCAGCGTGAACGGCGTCAGCGTCACCGATGTGCCACGAAGCACACTGATGTTGCTGAGCAGTACGTCGCCGCTGTTCATCGCCGCCGTCCCCCCCTGGGCGACATTCCCCGTATACGTGACGCGGGGCGCGCCGACCGCGGCGAGATAATACGTGCGGGTGAATCCGCCGGGGCCGCTGACGACCAGCGTCGCATAGCGCCGTCCGGCAACCGACGGGCTGAACGTGATCACCGGAGCCGAGTTGCCCCCCGAGGGGATGCTGGCGGTGAGAGGAGCGATCGAGTAATCGGAGGCGTTCACGCCGCTGATCGTGTAGGTCATGTTGGCCGACGGTTGACACCCGGCCGGAACCACCGTCAACGGCTGGTAGGTGCCGCTCGACCCGCGCATCACCGACACACTCTTCATCAACGTGTCGAAGTTCACCATGCCGGCGGTGCCGCCTTGCGGAACGTTTCCGGTAATGGAGATCGAGCACAGGTCGAATCCATACTGCTTGTTGACGTTGCTCGGCGGCATCGCCGAGCCGTTCGATGCCGCATAGCTGACCGTTGCCGGATTGCCCGGCGTGATGCTGGCGAAGTTCGACGTCGTCACCTGTACGCCCACCGTCCCCCCGGACGTGACGACCGCGCCGTACCACATGTCGATGCGGTTCGAGCCCTCGTACAGCCGGACCTGCATGCGCGTGTTGGTCGGCTGGCCCGAGCCGGGATAGTCGCGCACCTTCCACTCGACGGTAAGGACGCGGCTACCCGGTGCACCCGTCGTCAGATACGTCACGTTGCCGTCGTTGCCGGTATGCAGATCACGCCAGAGCGCGGCTACGATCGGCACGCCGAGGTTTGTGCTGGTGAAGCTGCCGCTCAGGTAGCTTGCGGCGTTGGTCCCGCCCAGGCCGATATACCCGTTGGAGCTGGCGGAGAACTGCGTGTACGTGGTCCCATTCAGCACGAAGCTGAAGCCGATGTTGTATGGGCCGGCGACGGCGTCGTCGGTGCCGGTGCCGAAGATCATCGCGGCAGTGGCCATGTCGTTGGCGATGCCGGCGCCGTCACTGAAGAAATAGGCGCTCATCGCCTGCGCGTTCAGCGTCCTCGCGGACGCGAACGCAAACAGGCCGAGCGCCAGCATGCAGGCGAGCGTGTGGCCTCGCCGCATGCAAGCGGTACGAACCTTCATGGGGGTTTCTCCTGAAACGAACTATGTGTGAACGGCCGTACGGCTCCGAGAGAGGACGGAGCCGTGCGGTTGTTTGAACGGTACGAGAGCATCTCCGGGGTGAGCATGCTGCATCCCCCCGGCCGTGGAGATGGCGGCCGAGACGTTCGTGTATCAGGGGCGAGGATGCCGATGAACCACTGCGACGTTGTTCAGACGGCACCGATAACGAAGAGAGAACGGGGCGAGAGGATCAATGCGGCGCGGCCATGGCAGAAACCGCGCGTTCGGACTGTGAAGATGGAAGCGTCGAATGAACGAAGGAGAGGAACCGGATCGGTGCCGGACGCGAATCGTGCGGCGACGACAACCCGGAGATCCTGGATGCCGCCGCGACACGTACGGTCGCGCACGACTCAGGCTGGAATGAGGGTGAGCCGTCGAATCCGACTCACGTGAGGATACCGAAGGAGCAATACAGATTCAGGCAACGGATCGGAACATACCGGCAGCACACGAAACCTGCCCACGACAAACCGGCACACAGTGGAATTGGGGATGTTCTGCGGGGTGTAGCAGATAATCTGGCGAACCATTATAGCAAACAAAACACCCCAGTGCAAGACCGTTGTTTGCGGTCCGGACCCATTCGCCCCGCACTCCGCCGCGCCGCCGAGCGCGTTCGGCCGGCGTCGAAGAATGAAGCACCTGCAGGCGGTACGGCCCGGCAAGGGGAGCACGAAGGCAGGCGCCGCCGCGGCTCAATCCGTTGCACCATCTTCATTCGAAACGCCGAAGGGCGTCACTGATGCTCTCAGCGACGCCCTTCGGCCGTATTCGACCGCCCGGGGACTCAATGCCCGGACATCCTTCCTGCGATACCGCCCTGTACTAGCGCACCACCGTCAGCGTGCGCTCGAGCATGCGGCCACCGCTCTGCAGGCGATAGTGGTACAGTCCGCTCGGCAGGCCGCTCACGTCGACGCGAACACGGCCGGCGCCGGCATCCTTCAGCCCACTCGCCAACTCACGCACCATGCGGCCCGTGCCGTCGTACAACCGCAGCGACATATCGCCGCGCGATACGAGCTCCCAGCCGATCTCGACGAGATCGCGACCGGGGTTCGGCACGCTCTGCAGCAACGACATCCCGCTTGCATCGCGGACACCGCTGACGCCGCTCATGCTGAACTCGACGACGCCGTTGCGACTGCCGAGGCCGACGCCCGGATCGGCGACCGTCGAACCCGACGGATCATCCACGCCGCGACGCGTACGGAACGACGTCCCGTTCAACGCCACCGACTGCGAACCGTTCGTGCCGTTGCTCTCAACCGTGAGTGCATCCGACGAGGTTCCCGGGCCTTGCGGCGTGAACGTCACCTCGATGTACTCCACCTGACCCGGCGACAGCACCTGGCGGGCCAGGGGTCCCATCGTGAAGTCCGGATTTCCGAGCGACACCTTCGTCACCTTCAGATCCATCGTCCCGGTGTTCGTGATCGACACCATCTGGCGAGCCTGCTTTCCGACGCTGATCGCGAAGTTGACCGCTACCGGAGCAACCGCGATCAAACGCGTCCCTGCAATGCCCGTCACCTTGGCCACCAGGGTATCGCCGTTGTCGAGGATGATCTGCACCTCAGCCTCGCGCGGACCCGGCACGCCGCCGGCCGGCGCGAACACCACGCCCAGCTCGAGATTCTGGCCGCCATGGATCACCACGGGGAATCGCGTCGGCCACGGCTTCAACGGATCCGGACCGAAGTCCGCAACGTCGACGCCGGCGAGCAGAACCTTCCGGACGATCATCGGACCGTTCACCGTGTTGCGCAGACGCACCACTCCATGCTTGTGCTCCTCGGCGCCGCCGCCGATCAACGCAACCCCCAGATCCGCGCCGTCGGCGTACAGATAGGACTTGCCGGTGCCGTACAGATCCAGATAGTACACACCGCGCTCGGTGATTCCGTTGATGACGATCATCGAATCGTTCGTCACCAGACGCAGACCCGCGCGACGCGAATCCACCTGCGTCGGCTTGAAGCGCACCTTGCCGCTCACGCTCGAGCCCGGCGTCAGGACCAGGTTGCCACGGCTGTCGATCGTCCCGGTCGGCTTCTCGATCAGCGTGAACTCGTCGACATCGCCCGCGACGATCTCCATTCGATCGAGCGAAATCCGGAGGTCGCACTGGCCGGTGTTATGCAGCGTGAATGTTTGCTCACTCATCTCGCCGAGCGGCGTCACCGGGAAGGTGATCGACTTCGGAAGACCGCCGGCCGGCTGATCCGAAAGTGCCGAGCCGACGCCGCGCGCGAACAGGTCCATCGTCAACAGACCCTGCGTAACGACGTTGCTCTCGTTCGGCGCCGAAAGGTTGAAACCGTTGGTACGAATGAAGATGCGGCCGAAGCGCTTGTTCCTCCGCTGGCCGACAAACGTCAACCAGACGCGCACGGTCTGCCCGGGATCGATCCGGTACGGGTACGTCAACGGCGTATTCGCCTGCACCGGCGTGGTCGGTGGGACAACGCTCAGCACATAGTCAGACATCTTGATCGGATTG
>CAZJYH010000093.1:0-317 GCA_964549365.1 uncultured Alphaproteobacteria bacterium | reverse complement strand
ATCGCGCAACAACGGATAACGCGGGCTCCCCTGCGAGAACACGGTGTCGACCTGATAGACATCCATCGACCAGATGGTATCGGCCACGAGGTTCGGGTTGCTGATGTCGATCGGATACGAGAAGAACTGTTCACCGAGGCATCCGTAGTTGTTCACGAAGAGCGTCGACGTGTTGTCGAGCGTCGTGGTGCCGGTCTTGAACACGAACTCGGGTGCCGCGATGGTCATGTACAACACGTACGTGCGCGTGACGCCGTCGGCCGTGACCGCCAGCGATGCCTGCTGCACGCCACGGGCGTTCCATCACATTGACCCCG
>CAZJYH010000092.1:0-11271 GCA_964549365.1 uncultured Alphaproteobacteria bacterium | reverse complement strand
CAGCCGCGTCCGACCGAACCCCTCCTGACCTCCCCTTTGGAAAAGGGGAGGGACGGAACCACCACTTCAACCACCCGGCACGATCCTGCGCACTTGGCCGGCAATTGTGTAACAAGGCCAGTATGAATTATGAAGTATGAATGACGAATCAGGCTCGAAACTCGGCACTTCATCCTTCATAACTCATCCTTCCCACGGCACACCGAAACGTTCGTCGAAGCAGAAGGCCGAGAGATCCTTACGCTGTGGGCTTGACCAATCGATCGTCGGGCGCTTCGCGTTCGGGTCCACGTAGCCCAGCCGGAACAACGCGATCGCCTCGAAATTCTCCGGCGGGTCGATCATCCGCACGCACTCGTTCCAGTACTCGCCTCCGGCCTCCATCGGAAGCGACACGAACTGGACGCCGATGCCGAGCGACGTTGCCGTCAGCCAGATGTTCTCGATCGCCATCCCGAGCGCCAGCATGGAGTACATGCCGGAGAGCTCTCCCTTGCGATACTCGTCCTTGCTCAGCAACACGGCCAGGATCAGCGGCGAGGTGGAGATGAGGCGCTTCGAATCGATCGCTAGGATGTACGGGACCCGCAGCTTGTTCATCACTTCGCCGCCGCGCTCGGAGAAGAGGAAGCGGATGAACGGGCGCAGCGGCGCGGGCATGTTGTCGATGTAGATGCCGTCGCCGCTTGCGTTGGTCTCCTCCTTCGTGAATCGGAAATACTTCAGATACCGTCGCCAGAAGTTCCCCGCGCGCATCACCTCCACCATCGAGCGGCCCGCGATCTTCGCCAGATGATTCCGCTGCTCCCTCCCCCGTATCAACACGAAGCGCCACGGCTGCGAGTTGAAGTGGCTCGGCGCACAGCTTGCCGCCTCCATCAGCGTGCGGATATGCGCGTCGGAGAGCGGCTTGTCGAGAAACCGCGAGTTCGTGGTACGCCGGGTACGGATCGCTTCTAGAATGTCCATGAGATACGGTCGTTGAAATGGTTCATCACCAGCAAAAGGGCAACGTAGAGCACCGCGCAGATGAGTGCATGAACCCAGTGCCCGCGCGAGCGGCCCGGGAAACGGGACATGAAGAAGAGCGGCACGAGCATGGCCCCGCACACCACGGCTCCGATGCCCGGACCGAAGATCCCGTATGCCAATGCCGTGAGCCCCAGGCTTGCGACCGCGCAGAAGTAGAGCACAGTGTGCACGACGCGAAATCGACGCGAGTCGATGATCCCCGCGCGCACCAGCAGGCCGAACACGAAGTTGAGCAGGAAGCAGAGAAAGGCGCCCTTCAACAGGAAGCCCGGAACCCCGCTCTCGATCGTGACCGTCGTGATTGTGTCCATGATTCCGCCGTTTCGCGTTCAAAGTGAGGGCAGGTGTCAAGTTCAAAGCCGTCGCATGCCGAATGTGAAACCGCGTCGGCATTGGGCGGGGCCACTACATTCCGCGCGAGCGTCCCGCGTCCGTTGTCCAGCCGCGGATCCCGATGCAATCGGGGCGTCCGACATGATGACTCACGCAAAGGCGCAAAGCCGCGAAGAGACTCGTAGCCCGTGACTCGCACCTCGCACCCCCGTTCATCCCCAGCGAAGCAACACCTGCTCGGCGCTGAAGCCGGGGCCCAGCGCGCAGAGCAGGCCGTATGCTTCATCCGTTCGGCCGCGCTCGATGTGCTGTTGCATGAAGCGCTCCAGCACGAAGAGCACGGAGACGGCCGACATGTTCCCGCACGTGCGCAGGACGTGCTCCGTGTTTGCCAGCGCGCCCGGCGGCAGCCCCAGCGACTCCTGATAGGCATGGAGAACCTTGGCGCCTCCGGGGTGCGCGATGTAATGCGTCACATCCTCGGTCGACAAATCGTTGGCGGCGAGAAACGTCTCGATCGACTCCCGCATGAACGTGCGGACGATCGTCGGGATGTCGCGCGAGATCATCACGCGGAATCCCTGTTCGCCGATATCCCAGCCCATCACGTCCAGCGAGTCGTCCAGCGTGTTCGTTTGCGAAGCGAGCAGGCGCGGCTTCCCGGCCGGCACGGCGACGTCGTCGCCGGTCACGAGGATCGCGGCCGAGCCGTCGGCGAACAACGAGGCGGCGATCAGCGCCGACTTGGAGAGATCGTTGCGGATGAAGGTGAGCCCGCACAGCTCGGTGACGACGATCAGAACGCGGGCGGAGGGGACGGCACGGGCGATCTCCATGGCGCGCGAGAGCGATGCCGCTCCCCCCGCGCAGCCGAGACCCCAGATCGGCAGTCGCTTGACCGTGCGCCGGAACGGCAGGCGCTGGATCAGTTGCGCGTCGATGCTCGGCGTGCTGATGCCGGTGGTGGAGACGAACAGGAGGTAGTCCACATCGGCGCACCCTAGCGAGGCGTCCGCAAGGCATCGGGCGATGGCCTCCTCCGACAGCGCTATCGCATTCGCGATGTAGAGATCGTTCTTCTCCTCGAACGTCTTACTTTGGGCGAACCAATCCAGCGGCACACAGAAATGGCGGCGTTCGATCGCCGAGTTGTCGAACACACCGACCAGGCGATCGACGTCGGGAAGCGCTTCGCCGAACATTGCGTGCGCGAATTCCTTCACGTCCTGTTGCTGCAGCACATGCGGCGGAAGCGCCGTTCCGATCGAGAAAATTGCGGGCATGTAGGAAACACCTGGAAGTTGCTGAACCGGTCGTCTCCGAAGTCGGCTGCGCCGAATCCGGAGTTGCCGGGCCGGGCGATCGTGTTGCACGCACGACGTTGGATGGTCATCGACAATTGGGTAATGCAACCTGCCGATATGAGCGACGAGATCGAATTGCTCACGACACCGGGCTTCGTGGTGCGAACGTTACGACTTCGTGACGCGGAGGCGTTGTCGGACTACCATCGACGCAACGAGGAGTACCATCGGGAGTGGTCGCCGATCCCGCCCGCCGACTTCTTTACAACGCGATACCAGCGCGATCGGCTCCTCGTCTGGCTGGAGTCGGCCCGGCAGGGACGTGAATATCGCTTCGGCATCTTCACCGAACAACCGGGGGCCGAACTGGTCGGGGCGATCTCCTTCGCCGGCATCGAGCGCGGCGCGTTCGAGAACGGCCGGCTGGGGTACTCCATCGACGTGGCCCATCGCAGCCGCGGGCTGATGTCCGCGTCCGTCGAAGCTGTCGTCGTCTTCGCGTTCGAGCGGCTTGGGCTGCACCGGGTGGAAGCGAACATCATGCCGAGGAACACGGCCTCGCGTCGCGTGCTCGAGAAATGCTCCTTCACCAGGATCGGCACCTCCCCGCGGATGCTCCGCATCAACGGCGTCTGGGAGGATCACGACATGTACATGCGGCTGGCGGACGAAGAATGACCCCGGGTACATCGAATCGAACGGCACTCCGTATCTCCTCTTCCATCTTCATGAAACGGCATTTCCCCATGTTCTTCCTCCGTACGACCGTGCCGGCGATCATCGCCGTGTTCGTCGTGTGTGCGTGCGTTCCTGCGAGCGCGCAGACCGGCACGTTGAGCGGCCGTGTGACCGATGCCGCATCCGGCACGCCCCTGCACGGGGCAACCGTGCGCGTGCTCGGCAGCGACGCGACCACACGGCAGAGCGGTGCCGTCACCGACGCCGACGGGCGTTTCGCCGTGCGCGGAGTTCCCGACGGGACGTATCGCGTGACGATATCCTACCTCGGCTATGGCTCCTTCGAACGCGCCGACATCAGGATCAACGCCGGCCGCACAACGACCCTCGACGCGGCGTTGACCGGCGGCCGCATCCATCTCGACGAGGTGGTGGTGTCGGCGTCACGGCGGCCGGAAAAGCAGACCAGCGCGCCGGCCTCGGTGACGGTGGTGAGCGCGCGCTCGGTGCAGGAACGCCCGGCGCTGACGACGGTGGATCACCTGAAGGGCGTCCCCGGGCTGGACATCGTACAGTCGGGGCTGACGCAGAGCAACGTGGTGGCGCGCGGGTTCAACAACGCGTTCTCCGGCACGTTGATGATGCTCACCGACAACCGCATCGCAAGCGTTCCCTCGCTGAGACTGAACGCGCACAACTTCGTGCCGCTCGTCAACGAGGACGTTCAGCAGATCGAGGTGATACGCGGACCAGGCTCGGCGCTCTACGGCCCGAACACGGCCAACGGCGTGCTGCACATCATCACGCGCTCTCCGTTCTCCTCCGCCGGCACGTGGCTGTCGGTGAGCGGCGGCGAGCGCGGTCTGTTCCAGGCGATGGGGCGCCATGCCGGGACATTGGGCGAACGCTTCGGCTACAAGGTTTCCGCGCAGTACATGCGGGGCGAGGACTGGGGGTACACCGATTCGGCCGAGGTTGTGGCGCGGCGTGACTTCCTTGCCGATACCGCGAATCGCGGCGCGTTGCCGGACACGCTGAAGATCGGCCTGCGTGACAGCAGCATCGAGCGCGTGGCCGGCGAGGTGCGCTTGGACTACATGCCGTTCGACGATCTCACAACGATCGCGGCGTTCGGCTTCAACGGCGCGATCCGCAACCCGGACATCACCGGCATCGGCGGCGCGCAGGCCCGCGACTGGAACTACATGTACGGCCAGGTGCGGGTGCTGTACAAGGACCTGTTCGTGCAGGCGTTCCTGAACAGAAGCGACGCGGGCTCCAGTTTCCTGCTGCGCACCGGGCAGCCCGTGGTGGACCGCTCCACGCTCTTCGTGGCACAGGCCCAACACTCCGCGACGATCGAGGGCGTTGCAAAGCTGGCGTATGGCGTGGACTATCTGCTGACGACCCCGGTGACGGATTCCACGATCACCGGCGGCAACGAGGCGGACGACGACATCACCGAGATCGGCGGCTACGTGCAGGCCGAGGCGACGCTCGCGAAGGACCTGCTGCAGCTTGTGGCCGCCGGGCGCGTGGATCATCACAGCCGCCTGAAGGATCTCGTCTTCTCCCCCCGCGCCGCCCTGGTGCTGACTCCGGCGGCCGGTCAGACCGTGCGCGCCACTTTCAACACGGCGTACAGCACACCGACGACGAACGATCTGTTCCTCGACATCGTCGCCCAACGCACGCCGCTCTTCGACGTGCGCGCCGTCGGCGTGCCGGAGAGCGGGTTCCGGTTCAACCGCGGGACCGACGGCCGCGCGCTGATGCGCGGCTTCAGTCAGTTCGGATACGGAGCGGACTATCGGCCAGTGAGCGACGTCGCGCCGGCGTGGGCGGCTCTGCAGGCGCTCGTGCGCGGACTGGGCATCCCGCTGCTCGACAGCATCCCGGCACCGCCGGGGAGCGTCGTGGAGTTGAAGACCGTCAACGCGAGCACGGGCGCGTTCGATCCCGCCGGGGATCCCACCGATCGGGAGGCGATCCGGCCGACGATCGCCTCCACGTTCGAGCTCGGCTACAAGGGAGTGATCAACGAACATTTCGCCGTGAGCGTCGACCTGTATCGCTCGCACTATCACGACTTCATCGGTCCGCTGCAGTCGGTGACGCCGAACGTCTTCTTTCAGAAGGCCGCGCTTCAAAGCTACCTGATCGCCGAGCTGAGCAAGCATCCGGAGCTGGGCGACTCGGCGCAGCTGGCACAGCTTGCCGGCATCCTGGCCGATACCGCCTCGAAGATTCCGTTCGGGGTGCTGTCGCCGTTGAACGCAACCGACCCGACGGCCGTTATCTTCGCCTCGCGCAACTACGGCGACATCACGCTCTACGGCGTGGATCTGGCGTTCCGGATGGAGCTGCCGCATGGGCTGGCCGTTGGGGGAACGCTCTCGTACGTAGACAAGAACTTCTTCAAGAATCTGGACAACGTGAGCGATCTCGCGCTGAACGCGCCGAAACTCAAGTACAGCCTCGGTGCGGAATACCACGGTGCCGAGATCGGCCTGAACGCGGACGTGCGCTTCCGCCATGTGGACGGGTTTCCGGTCAACTCCGGCGTGTACCTCGGCTCGGTGCCGGCATACTCGGTGGTCGACGTCAACGTGGGCTATCGGCTGCCGTGGGTTGATGGAATGACCGCGGGGTTGTCCGTGGCCAACCTGCTGACGTGGGCCGACGGAAATCCCGATGATCCGTTCAGTGCGCGGCACGCGGAGTTCGTGGGGACCCCCGCGCTCGGTCGTCTCGCGATGTTGCGTCTCACCTACGAGTTCAAATAGGGGAGGGGTGTGTGATGCTTCGCAGCACGTTCTGCCACATACCGGGCATCGGCCGTCGGACGGAGGAGGGGCTGTGGGAGGCCGGCGTCCGTACGTGGGATGACCTCCAGGAGATGGGCGAGGCGGTGCTCTCGGCCGATCGCGCGCGCCGCGCCGTGGACCATATCTACCGTTCGGAGCAGGCGTTGGAGGAGGGGGACATCGCGTTCTTCGCGGAAGCCCTTGAACCGGCCGAGCACTGGCGCCTGTTCGCCGACTTTCGCGGACGTGCCGCCTGTCTCGACATCGAGACCACCGGGTTGAGCGCCGACTTCGGCGACGGGATCACGACGATCGCGTTGTACGACGGCGAGGAGCTGCACACCTACGTGCAGGGGGAGAACCTGCGCGAGTTCAAGGACGACGTGCGGCGGTTCGATCTGCTCATCACCTATAACGGCAAGAGCTTCGACGTGCCGTTCATCGAGCGGTACTTCATGATGCAATTGCCGCAGGCGCACATCGACCTGCGTTACGTGCTGCGCAGCCTGGGGTACTCCGGCGGGCAGAAGGGATGCGAGCGGGAACTGGGGATCGACCGGGGCGACCTCGACGGCGTGGACGGATATTTCGCGGTGCTGCTCTGGCACGAGTACCAGACGATGGGGAACGAGCGCGCCCTGGAGACGCTCCTGGCGTACAACGTTGAGGACACCGTGAATCTGCACCGGCTGATGCTGATGGCGCACAACCTGAAGATCGCCGAGACGCCGTTCGAGCACACCGCGCGGCTCCGCGTTCCGACCGATGGGCCGCACAATCCGTTCATGCCGGACCTCGAAACGATCGCAATGATCCGCGCGCGCATGGGATACGGTGGGGGAAAGTATGAAGTATGAATGATGAATTATGAAGGAATTCGGACAGTGGTGGTAACGGCAGACTCTGTGCCGGCACTCACTCGCCACTCGCATCTCGCATCACCCTCACGCCACGCCCCATCGCTTGGCGTTCAGCCACTTGCGAACCCGCTCGTAGGCCGTGCGTTTGTACGGGATCTCCGTCGGCACTGCCGTCGCCGTCTTACGGGCGATGAACATCCATCCGCTGGTCATGAACGCCGGGAGCTTGTCGGCGACGCGAGCGTTCCATCGCCGTGAGCCCTCGGTAAAGAGCATCTGATGGAATCCGAGTCCGCAGACGAACGTACGCGATCGGAACTCGGCGATCGTGAACCCTGCCGTGCGCATCAGGCCGGTGATTCGTTTCCACGAGAAGAAGTTGACGTGCGGGCTCACCGCGAGCGTATCGGCCTGTGTCTTGCGGCTGACGCGCTTGCCGAGCAGCGTGCCGGCCACCCAGTACATCACCTTGTGCACGCCCACGATGTAGAGCAGCGACTCGCCGAACGCGGTCATCTCGAACGGCCCGCGTCCGTTCGGCATCGTGAGCACCAGCACGCCGTCATCCGCCAGCATGTCGCGGAAATAGAGGAGCAGCCCCCCCGGCTCGTCGACATGCTCGATCACCTCCGACGCGATGATCATGTCGAACGGTGCCGCGAGCGGCGCCGCCTCGTTGAGTCCGAACGACAGGTTCGGCAGCCCGTGCGCCGTGTTCGCGAAGTCCACCGTGGTTGCGTCCGAGTCCACGCCGAGGAACGTGATTTCCGGGAACGCCTCGGCGAGCGGGATCGTGAGGTTCGTGCCGGTGCCGCAGCCGAAGTCCAGCACGCGGCTCGGAGCGAAGCGCCGGAGCACGTCGACCATGTACTCGTAGCGCTTGCGGATGCCGTTCGGCGTTTCGCTCGGGAACGGATCGGCCGGCGCGGTCGGTGCCGTGGTTGTCGTGCTGTCGGTCATGAAATGATCTCGAGGATGTTCACGGTAGGAGCGCGGCGGCTATTCGTTGCGAAGGATGTACCCGGCTTCCATCGCCAGCAGGTCACGAAGGAAGGGGATCGGCTTCAGGAATCCGGCGCCGATCGGGTACAGCCCGAACTTCATCTTGAACACCGGGCGGATCAGGTACAGCTTCTCGTCGGCGATTCGAAAGCCCGCTGCGTGCGCGGCCGCACGAAACTTCGTCGTCGACAGGCGGATCTTGTGCAGGCGCCGCACCTCCACCTTGTTGGCCTCGATCGTCGACGGGGATACCATCGCCTCGAAGAGCGGGCCGGGGAGCAGATGTGTGTACGGCAGCTTTCCGACGCGCGTCCCGAGCAGATGCTGGTGCCCGCCGAACGGCGAGATGTACGGCGGGAACGTTACGTAGAGCACGCCCCCCGGCTTCAGCACGCGGCGGATATTCCGCAGCGCGATGGTCGCGTCGTCGAGATGCTCGATCACGTCGCGAAGAAACGCCACATCGAACCGTTCCCGCCATTCCGGTCGCGGCTCCTCGTAGATGATGTCGTGCGGGCTGAAGGTGATGTCGTGCCCGAGCGCTTCGGCGACCCTCGCGGCGCAATCCAGGCGCGTGGTCGCGATGTCGGTGCCGGCCAGTTCCACGGCTCCGTGTTCGGCCATCGCGCACAGGTTCCCCCCCTCGGCGCAGCCGATCTCGATGGCGGCCGCCCCCTTGATGGGGACGCCATGCGATTCGAGGTACGGGATCATGTACTCGCGTGCCAGCCCGTACATATAGCCCCAGAGATACTTCTCCACCGGTGAGATGGTCGAAAGCGCATCGACCTTCGCCCGCGAATCCGCCGAACCTGTACCTGCGATCTCGTTCTTCTCCGTTACGGTCATGCTACCTGCATCGCGTGCTCAGGGCACGCTGATAAAAATTACAGCTTCCAGATAACGCTGAGCCCGATGCCGATATACCCCAGCAGCATTTCGGGCGCGTTGCGCGGATCCACCACCATCAGATTGCGCCCGGTGGCCGGGTCGGTGTTGCGTCCGCCGATGTTCAGCCCGCCGTAGCCGATGCTGAAATCGAGCATGAACGGATCGAAGAACTGTGTCTGCGTTCCCACCTTGAGATAGGCGCCGAATCGCGTGTGTGCCGCTTCGTCGGGGGAGACGCTCCGCTCGTACTCCGTCGAATCATTGTCGGCGACGTACAACCGCGTCGTCAGCGTCGTCTTCGAGATATAGTTCATACGCGCCTCGCCGCTGAAGTAGAGCGTGGGCGACTTGAAGAACGAGAGCGTGATGCCCGTGCCGAGCGAGAAGATGTTCGCCGAGTGCGTGAACGTCAGACGCTTGGTCGGCTTCTCGCCGATGCGCGTCAGCGGGAACGTGGTCTTGCCGCTCAGGAAGTAGGCCTCGGCGGTCAGAGGGAACCGGATGATGCTGGTCGGCGAGGGGATCACCTCCAGGCCCAGGTGCAGCGCGTTGCTGGAGCCGAGCACGCCGCCGCCGAGCGGCAGCTCGCGATCGGAGCCGGGGCTGATATCCTGCCGTACCGGGTAGTCGCCGTTGAACCACATCGTCTGCAGACCGATCTGCGGACGGAGCTCGAGCTCGCCGGCCGGTGAACTCTGCTGCTTCTCGTCCTGGGCCGTGGCCGCCACGGCGCACGTCACCAACACGAGCGCCGCAGGCGCCAGTGCCCGCAGGATGGACGAACGGAGGGATCGAATCATTCGAGGGACTCGCGGATAGAGTAATGTTCGTTGCTCAAGGAACTCTTGGCAACCATCTCGCCGATCAAACCGATCGACACCAACTGGACGCCGACGATGATCATCAACACGCCGAGCAGGGCCAACGGCCGGTTGGTGAGCGATGTCCAGCCGAGGAACCATTCGATCGTCAGCCAGAGATCGATCAGGAACCCGACCAGCGCCACGGCCACACCAACGCCGCCGAACACGTGCAGCGGGCGCCGCGCGTACTTCGTCGTCAGCACGAGCGTCAGCAGATCCAGAAAGCCCTTCACGAAACGGCTGACGCCGAACTTCGAGTGGCCGTACTTGCGCGGATGATGCTGCACGGCCTGCTCGGTGACGCGGAACCCCTGCCAGTGCGCCTGCGCCGGAAGGTAGCGGTGCATCTCGCCGTACACGTTCAGGTAGGGGAGCACTTCGCTGCGATACGCCTTCAGGCCGCAGTTGAAATCGTGGATGTACAGGCCGGTCACCGTCTGCACCACCTTGTTGAACAGCTTCGAGGGGAGCGTCTTGTGCCACGGATCGTGCCGGGTCTTCTTCCAGCCGGAGACCAGATCGTACCCGCTCTCCAGCGTCTCGAGCATCCCCGGAAGCTCGTTCGGATCGTCCTGAAGGTCCGCGTCCATCGTGAAGACGAACCGCCCGCGCACCTGCGCGAAGCCGACCGAGAGGGCGGCGGACTTGCCGTAGTTTGTCCGGAAGCGTATCGCCTTGAACCGCGGGTTCGCGGCATGGATGCCGCGGATCACTTCGTACGAGTCGTCGGTGGAGCCGTCGTCGACCAGAAACACCTCGTACGCGCCGCCGGTCATCGCCTCCAGCGTCTCCTCGAGTCGAGCGCAGAGTTCATTCAGCGATTCGGCCTCATCCATCAGGGGGATCACCACGCTGATCACGGGCTCCGGCGTTTCGACGGCCGATGCGTCGCCGCGCTCGTCGGCTTCATCGGACGGTGCAGGGCTCAACGCACCGTGTACGCGGCGATCGTTTCCGTCGCCGCGATGCCATTGCCGATCGCTGGAAGGAGATTGCATGGAGGCTGTCGGCCGTTTGTCGGGACGACCGACACGTTTGGAGTTTTCCATAGAGAGGCAAAAAATAACACGCGCCGAGCCGGATATAAAACTGAAACTACCATCCCCATGCGTTCTGTTCATTCGGGTCTCTGCCGCTCGATTCCACGGCAGGCGTAACAGAAAGACACGCCGGGGGGTAGAACTGTTACCGCGATCGCTTCCGGGCGTCTCGATACGACGTTCAACGGCCCGTGATCGGTGCCGCCGGGTTTGAGCCCTCGCATCCGATTTGCCGAGGGTATCGCGCGATCGGAGAACATCCGCGCGTCTCGTTCGTCAAACGTCCGGTGCCCGCGCCGTATCTTTGGGGCCGATGCTCCCGGCCCCGATCATCCCGCCGCCCGGCGCGGCGCAATCCCAGCGTCAACGTTTCATGAATGATACCGGGACAACAGTCGAGTCATGATGCAACATCGAATTCTCTATCTCAGAAGCTGGTGCGCGATCATCGTTGCGGCGGC
>CAZJYH010000091.1:708-11280 GCA_964549365.1 uncultured Alphaproteobacteria bacterium | reverse complement strand
TCCGCCGTCGCAACCGACGCGATGGCGGTTGCCACGGCGCGCGAAGCGTACTGCGCAAGACGCGCATCGTTCACCAGGATTACATCGGTCGCGCCATATGCAGCAAGCGACGCGGCCAGAGCCCCCACATCGGAGCCGACCAGCAACGCCGAGAACGAACCGCCGGTGCTCTCGGCGAGCGCGCGTGCCGCCGTGACCGTCTCGAAGGCGTTCTTCTTCAGCTCACCGTTACGCTGTTCGATATATGCGAGAATCTTCATGGAGAGTGCTTCGTTCTTAGTGTTTAGTTCTTGGAACGTCAGGTCTTGGGTCTTCGGTTTCAGGTCCTGGGAGATAGCCTAAGCGACGTGTACCGTCATCTTTGCCAAGACCTAAGCACCAAGTTCCAAGAACCAAGCCCCCGGCAATACAAAGCGCTCACGAACGCGAAGCTACCAACCGCCACAACTCAGATCACCTTGGCTTCCTCGTGCAGCAGGCGCACGAACTCCTTGACGTTCTCCGGGGAGAACTCGAGGATCTTGCCCCCCGCCTTTGCGTCGGGCCTGCGCATCTCGATCGTCTCGGTGCGCGCGGCGACGGGAGCGGGGGCCATCTCGGCGATCGGCTTGGCCTTCGCCTTCATGATGTCCGGCAGCTTCGGGTAACGCTGTTCGTTGAGCCCCTTCTGGGCGGTGATGACGCAGGGGAGCGTGGTCTCCACCACTTCCTTCCCCCCTTCGATGTCGCGCTCGGCGCGCACGCTCGTGCCGTCGATCGCAAGCGAGGTGACGAACGAGACGCACGAGACGTCGAGCAGCTCGGCGATCGTCGGCCCCATCTGCGCCGAATCGTAGTCCACGGACTGACGTCCGAGCAGGATCAGGTCCGGATTGATGCCGCGGATCGCCTCGGCCAGGGCGGCGGCCACGGCGAATGAATCGGAGCGCTCCTCATCCTTGATCAGCACGGCCTTATCGGCCCCCATCGCGATGCCGAGGCGGATCGCCTCCTTGGCCCCATCCCCCCCCACGCACAACAGCGTCACCTCGCCGCCGTTGGCCTGGCGCAGCAGCAGCCCCTCCTCCACGGCGAATTCGTCGTACGGGTTCAGGACGAACTTCACGCCCTTCGGGTCGATGCTCTTGCCGTCGCTTCCGACCGCCACCGTCGTGGCGGTATCCGGCGTCTGGCTGATACAGACAACTATGTTCATGCAGGATAATCCGTTGAAGATTCCAACTACTCTGAAAAGCGGCCAAATATACACCGTGCCGCACAAAGTTGTCGGCCCCGATCGACGCGAAAGGCCCGAAAACACGGGCTCCCGGCTGTAACAGTGAGTTTCCCCACATTCCTGTCGCCGCGACGCCCGGGCCGGCTCACTCCTGCGCCCGACGGAACAGATACCGCGGACGCGTCTTCATCCCCACGACCGGGAGCAGAACGTCGGGACGCAGCTTCAGCGTGTCCGGCCTGCCGTACGCGGCGGCCAGCCTCGTCGTGAGCCAGTCGTGCCCCGGTGTCACGCGATCGTAGACCGCCCCGTCGTTCACCAGCACCGCCGCGTATCTCCGATCGGCGATCGCCGCGTTCAGCTCCGCGAGGAGGCGTTGCGCCGTTGCCGTATCACCGCTGCGAAGCACGTCGAGCAAGGCCTGTGCCTGCGCGTTGCTTTGCTTGCCGGCAAGCGCCCCCCAATAGCCATGCTCCGGCACCAGCACCGGACCGTCGCACGCGGCGAGCGTCGCCACCATGCGAACTCCCGCTTCGCGATCGGCCTGCGAGGGAATGAAGGCGCGGGGGTTGTAGTGGAGCACGGCGAATTGCACCAGGCACGCCGCGTATGCGAGCGCTTCGGCGCCCATCGACAGGGCCAGGCGGCGGCGTTGCTCGATGAGATGGTGCAGGGCGATCGGGAAGATCAGCGCCAACGCGCAGTGCACGGGCATCAACACGTTGATGTAGCCGCCGATATGCATGCGCGAGATCCACGCGGCCGCCGTCATGCCGACCAGCAGGAAAAGATGGAAGCCGCGCGGCCGCGAAGCCGGCGCCTCGTCGTCACGACCGAACAGATACGCGGCAACGCCCAGGCAGGCCACGCCCCACGCGGGGAGCATGTCGCGCGTCCAGAACGGGATCAGCTCGCTCCACAACAGCGCATGCCCCGCCGGGATGCGGTAGACATAGTAGGCGTACCACTCCTCGAAGATGCTCGTGAAGAGCGCGTAGCCGCCGGCGGTGCCGAGAAGAGCGGCGCCGAGCAGCCAGGGCGCAAGCCTGCGATGCTTCCAGCAGACGTACAGGATCAGCGGCGCCAGAGCGATGAGCGCGGTCTGCTTGCAGTTGTAGGAGAGGGCGACGGCCAATCCGGCCGCGACGAACCCGAAACGTGTCGCATGGAATCGGAGCAGATAGACCGCGGCCACGGCGAAGAGCAGGAACAGTGAATCCACGCGACCCAGATCGAACCAGCCGCCGCTTGCCGCGAACGACGCGGCGAACAGACCGCAGGCGAGCAGACCGAACCGGGCCGATCCGGTCTCGCGCCGCGCCGTGGCGAACAACAACGCGAGCACGCCGAGCGTGGCGGCGATGGAGACCAGGCGGAGCGGCAGGAAGCCCTCACCGACGGCCGACGTAACCGCAGCGGCGACGTAGTAATACACCGGCGGATAAATGTAGGCGATGAAATCGATGGAGGGCGCCGCGTAGATCGGCACGCCGGCGGCGGCCCGGGCCACGTGATCGACGCTCCCTCCTTCCATCCACTCGAGCTCGAACGGATACCCCGCACGCCGTGCCGCCACCGCAACGAAGAGCGCCGTGTAGGCAACCGCAGCGATCAGCACCGCCGCACGCAAGGCGCGCGCCGCGCGGTCGGAGTTCATCGGATTGATCATGAATCAGTGCAGCACCACGATGGTACCAACCACGCGCTCGGCGCCGGCGCGTACCTCGTAGGGATACGTTCCGGGCGGGAGCCCCGAGCAATCGAGCGTGACCGTGTGATCGCCCGCCTCCTGGTCGCCCTCGGCCGGCGTCGCCACCGTGCGCCCGACGATGTCGTAGACGCGCACATGAACGTGGGCGGGGGTCGGAAGGTAATAGCCGATGATCGCCGCCGACGATGCCGGGTTCGGCAGCACGCGCGTCGTCAATCGAGCCGCCCGCTCGGAGCCGCGCTCAACGCCGGCCGGCGCGCCGAACGAGATGTCGTCCACATACCAGCCGTCCGCGTTGTTGATCGCCCCGGTCGTGAGCCGGAATCGCACAAGACAGAAACCGCCGGTGCCGGGGTTCGGGTGCGCGAGCGGGAGGCGTACCTGCCGCCAGTCGCCCGCGTTCGCCACCTTGTCGCCCCATGCCGGATCGTCCTGAAAGCTGTAGCGCTTCAGCACGGTCCACGTGCGCCCCTGGTCGTAACTCGCCTCCACCACGGCCGAGTCGCCCGGATCGACGATCGCGATCTGCGAGAAGATCAGGTCCGTTGCGTCGGTGCGGACCGGAAAGATCTGCGTCGACGTGCTGCGACGAGGCAGGTAATCTCCTTCCGGCGAATCCGAAAGGCAGTTCGGAGCGCTCAGCGCCTGCTTCGTGGTGAGGCCCCATGTCCCGGAGTAGAGAAATCGCGGCGCGCGCGTGCCGTCGAAGGCCTCCGTGTAGGGCGTCGTCTCCCCGACGAAGACCGTCACCGTATCGGCGGCGGCGCTCTCGCGCACGGGATTCGAGGCGTCCGTCACGGTCACCGTGTACCGATAATATCCGCGCTCGGTCGGCGTGTCATCGATCGTGATCGTCGTCCCCGTGTCGCCCGGCGCAAGGCTCGCCTCGCGAACGAGCTGACCGTCGCGGTAGAGGCGGTAGCCCGCGAGGTTCGCGAGCGGCGTGGAGGAGTCCGCGCGCACCGACGGGATGCGCGTGCGAAGGCCGAGCGTCGGCTTGTAGCCCTGCGCCTCGACGATGAACGGACGCAGCGGAAGCGTCGCGTCGCTCGGGCGATACCGCACGGTACGGTCGATGCTCGTGTCGGCGCCGACGACCACACGGACCTGATACCGGTAGGTGCTGTCGATGAGGAGCCCCGCGTCGTCGAACGCCGTGGTTCCGGCGGGACGCGTGGCCACAAGGACGCCGTTGCGCCGCACCTCGAAGTTGTACGACGCCACCGGGAAGCCGAACACCGTGGTCGGTTGCGCCGGATATGTCCAGGTCACGCGGGCGTTCGCCAGGTTGTCGGCCTGCCCGCGCACCACGAGATTCTCCACGGGGAACGGCTGGCGGATATTGACGAGCGCGGTGAAGACGTCCGAATCGAACTGCGCGCCGACGCCGTCGCGCATGTCGAGATACGACGGGAAGATCTTGCCGTTGTGGAAGGTGTTGCCGCTGTAGTCGCCGGCGAAGATGTTGTTGGGGCGATAATCGCTCTTGAAGTCGGTCGTGCGTCGGTCGATCCACGTGTCGCCGCCGTCCGGACTATAGCTGACGTATCCCTCGATCAGGATGTTCGCCGGATCGTTGCGGCTGTCGGAGTAGGTGATCGCGATGTCGCCGTTCGTCTCGTCGACGCTCAACCACGGCCACCACTGGTCGTTGGTCGTGTCGGAGTGCACGGTTTTCGGCGCCGACCACGTGGCCCCGTTGTCGGTGGAGCGGACGAAGTAGACGTTCGGGTTCAACCCCGCCGCATACGCCAGATAGATCCATCCACGACGCGGCGAGTTCGAGTTGTCCACCATCATCGCGGGATAGGTCTCGGCGCGGAACGTGTTCTTCAGCACGTGGTAGACGCTGCCGCTGTACTTGCGAGCGGTTCCGAGCGTTGGATATCCCGCCACCGGATAACTCGGGGCGCTGAACGTGGCGCCGCCGTCGGTGCTCTTCGAGAAACCGATCGAACGGATGGGGCCGTCGTTCCAGACCACGTACAACGTGCCGTCGGGGCCCGTGGAGGTGAGCGGGAAGCTTTGGCCGAAGGTCGTGTCGAGGCTGTTGCCGTGCTTGCGCGGGCTGACCGGAACGGGTGCCGACCAGGTGAGGCCGCGATCGGTTGAGCGCGCCACCACGATCTGCGTGGAGCTGTCGCGGTCGATCACGCGCTTCCACGGCGTGTACATCCGGCCGCGATACGGCGAGCCGGCCGCATTGTCGATCTCCACGTAGTACTTGTCCTCGAACGCGGAGTCCTTCGTCATCTTCCCCTTGTGCTCGATCACCTTGATGTGCGTCTGCCAGGTGGCGCCGTTGTCCGCGGTCTTGGCGATGTACACGCCGGACTCGCCGGTGCTGTTCCCCTGCGGGAAGGCGCCGTACATGACGTAGCCGTTCCCCTCGTAGTCGAAGGCCACGGAGGGATCGTTGCCGGTGGTCCAGTTCGTGTTCACCGGACCGAACCGCGTGTCGCGCCAGGTACGCCCGCCGTCGGTGGAGATGTAGACGTAGGCGCCCCGGAAGTCCACGGCCGCAGGCGATCAGCACGTTCGGGTTGACGGTGCTGACCGCGATCGACGATTCGTTCTGCTGCGCGCCGTCGTCCGGCTCGATCGTGTTGGGGTTCAGGAACCACCCGAACTCCTCGCTGATCGTCGGGACCGCTCGCTGGATGTAGGGATAGTAGGCCCGCTTCTCCGACTCCTCGCCCTCGCGGTACTCGCGGCTCTCCCACGGCCGGGCGCGCTCCGCGTTGGACGGGCGCTCGTCGGGGTCCTGAGCGTGGGCGGCTTCAACGCCGATGATCAGCGCCGCCGCCGCGGCGATCATGGTGATATGTGTACGGTATCTCATCTGGTCATCCAGTTGCGTGAATGTGCGTCGCATCGACGGTCGCATCTCCCCATCCGTTGCACGGAAGACGGCTCGCCGACGCCCGTGCATGCCAGGTTGATGCGGCCCCGGGGACCATCGGCCCGCGAGGGGATGCTTCAAACTTACCGCTTTGCCGCCAGCGTACCATCGAACAGCACGCAAGTCGACGCGAGATCTCACACCGGACGGATGATCCGACCGGCTCGGCGCCGAAGCCATCATGTCCCATCTCGCAAGCATCAAGCATATCGGTTCCATAATGTGAACGTGAAGCATTCCATCGGTCTGGTTCGTACTTTCCCGGCACTACATCCGGATATGCACCGACTAGACTTCACGAAACGCCGCGACATCCCATCGGCGGCCCCTGAGGACCTCCGCCTTGCGCTGCGGCAGTTTGCCAGCGGCGTCACGATCGTCACCGCCGAGCACGACGGCGAGCGCTACGGCATCACCGTATCGGCCTTCTCGGCGATCTCGCTCGAACCGCCGGTGATCATGGTGGCGATCAACACGTCGAGCGCGTTGGCCGATCTGATCGTTCAGGCCGAGCACTTCGCCGTGCATATTCTCGATTCGTCGCAGGTGGAGATCTCCTCCCGATTCGCCGACACATTGAGCGGATCCGAGAAGTACGACGGCGTGCCGGTGGAAACAGGCCCGAGCGGCGCGCCGCTTCTGAGCGGATCGCTCGCAACGTTCGACTGCGTGCTCGATCAAACGCTGCTGGTCGGAACCCACATGCTCATGTTCGGGCGCGTGGTGCACGTCTCCGCCGCCGACACTGCGGGCAATCCGCTGGTCTATTACCACCGCACGTATCGCGGGCTTTCGTGGTAGCCCGGTCGCGGGGAGTGCGTGTCGAGTCGCGCGGTGGTCGCGCGCAGCCGAGCCGTTGCGTTCTCGTGTTCGTCCGGAGTTGACCCCGGACGTTTTCCATGCAACGGCCGCGGTCGCGGAGGGAACTCCGCGACAACACACGCATCCTGAATCCCTTGGTGCGCTCCTCCGAGGTTGCCCCCGGGCGCCGGACGTCCCTCCCTTCCCTCCAATCTCAAACCCAGGCACCCCATGGGCATTGCCGCCGACATCGCCGTCATCCTGATCGCCGCGCTGCTCGGAGGCTTCGTTGCGCAGCGTCTGAAGCAACCGTTGATCATCGGCTACATCCTTGCGGGCATCCTGGTGGGCCCGTACACGGGGGGCGTTACGGTGACCGAAGTGCACGACATCGAGCTGCTCGCCGAGATCGGCGTTGCGCTGTTGTTGTTCGGGCTGGGCCTGGAGTTCTCGCTCAGGAAGCTGCGCCGCACGCGCATGATGGCGCTCCTCGGCACGCCGCTGCAGATGGTGCTGACGATCGCGAGCGGCCTGGCGATCGCGCTGGCGCTGGGCCTCGGCTCGTACGAGGCGCTCTGGTTCGGGGCGGTGCTCTCGCTGTCGAGCACGATGGTGATCCTGAAGACGCTCGCGGCCCGCGGGGCGTCGGACACGCAGGCCGCGCGGCTGATGGTGACCATGCTGATCGTCCAGGATCTGGCCGTGGTGCCGATCATGATCGTGCTGCCGGAGTTGAGCAATCCGGAGCAGGGACTGCCGCGCCTCGCCCTGGCGGCGCTGCGCGCGGTGCTGTTCCTGGCCGCGATGTTCCTCATCGGCACACGACTGCTTCCGGCGGTGCTGCGCCGCGTTGCCGCCTGGAAGTCGCGCGAGCTGTTCATCGTCACGGTGATGGCCATCGCGCTCGGCATCGGCTACGCGTCGTGGCTGGCAGGGCTTTCGTTCGCGTTCGGCGCGTTCATCGCCGGGATGGTGCTCGCCGAGTCGGACCACGGGCACCAGGCGCTCAGCGACATTGTGCCGCTGCGCGACATCTTCGGCATGATCTTCTTCGTGTCGGTGGGGATGCTGCTGGATCCCGCCTATCTGCTCCACAACATCCTGACAATTCTCCTGGTTGTGGCGCTCGCCGGATCGGCCAAGGCGCTGATCGTTGCGGCGATCACTCGTGCCCTCGGCTATCGCGGCGAGCTGCCGTTCATGCTCGGGCTGGGCTTGTTCCAGATCGGCGAGTTCGGCTTCGTGCTCGCACGCGCCGGGTTGGGCCACGGAGCGATCACGCAGGACACGTATTCCCTGCTGCTGACCTCGGCGCTCGTGACGATGCTGCTGACGCCCTTCGCGCTGCGAGCGGCCGGGCCGCTGGCGCGGTGGTGGAACCGCGTGCGCAGGTCCGAGACCCCGACTCACGACGGCACCACGGGGCCGACGCCGAAAGGGCACGTGATCATCGCCGGATACGGACGCGTGGGTCGCTACACGGCGGATGTGCTCGGCTCGATCAACCCCGAGCTCGTGGTGATCGATCTGGACGAGGAGGCGGTGCAGCGCGCCCGCGACAACTCGCTGCGCGCGATCTACGGCGACGCCGCATCCGATGTGATCCTGGAAGCCGCCGGCATCGCTTCAGCCCGGCTGCTGCTGGTGACGCTCCCCGCCCCGCTCGACGTGGAGATGGTGGTGCGCAGCGCGCGCGCGTTGAACACCGACGTGCCGATCGTGGCGCGGGCCTCGCGCCTGGAGCACCTGGAAACGCTGAACGAGCTCGGCGTGCGTGAGGCCGTGCAACCGGAGTTCGAGGCGGGCCTGGAGATGATGCGCCGCACGTTGCTGCAGTGCGGGCTCCCGGCCGCCGAGATCCAGCAGCTCAGCGATGCGGTCAGGCAGCGGAACTACTTGCCGTTCATCGAACACGGGGCCGAGGCTGCGCAGCTGAGCCGCCTTCGCCGTGCGAGCGCGGCCATGGAGATCGAGTGGCAGACGCTCCCGGCCGCCACGCCGCTTGCCGGGAACACGATCGCCGAAACCGGCGTTCGCGCGCGCACGGGAGCGTCGGTTGTGACGGTGCTGCGCGGCGAGGAGGCGTTCACCAACCCTGCGGCGGACATGCGCCTGGAACCCGGCGATGTCCTCGCCGTGCTCGGCACCGCGCGCCAGCGCAGCGATTTCAGGGCGTTGGCCGAGGGGACGGCGATCGAAGGAGGGGCGGAACCGTAGGGCGGCCAACTTGTCGCGGCGCGGCCGCACCCTCCCGGCGATCGTCTTTCGCGCCGCTCCGATTCGCAACTCTTTGGAACATAGCCGCGCGTTGTGCTACATTCGCCCGATTACACTCGCGACACCTCGCCGCCCGGCGGGGCCGTTTCTCGTCTACACCCAAACTCTTCCATCGTATGCGATATCGAATTACCGGTCTTCTTGCCGCGGCTCTGTCGTTGGTCCTCGTCTGTTGCACGGGAAAGAAGCCCGAGGAGAGCAACACGATCAAGATCGGACACTACGCTTCGCTGACCGGCAAGGAGGCCACGTTCGGAACGCAGGTCGACAACGGCGTGAAGCTCGCGGTCGAGGAGATCAACAGCGCCGGTGGAATCGGCGGCAAGAAGATCGAGCTGCTGACCGAGGATACGCGCAGCACCACCAGCGACGCGCAGAACGCCGCCGAGAAGTTGATCGGCAAGGACAACGTGGCGGCGTTGATCGGCGAGGTGGCATCCTCGCGCACGATGGCCGCCAAGCCGACGGCGCAGCGCGAGAAGTGCCCGATGCTGACGCCCGCCTCGACGAACGAGAAGGTGACGATCGACGAGAAGGGGAACGTCACCGACTACGTCTTCCGCATCTGCTTCATCGATCCGTTCCAGGGTACGGTGATGGCGAAGTTCGCCTACGACAACCTCGGCGCGAAGAACGTGGCGGTGTTGCGCGACAACGCGAACGCCTATTCGGTGGGCCTTGCCAAGAACTTCACCGACAAGTTCACCAGCCTTGGGGGCACGATCGTCGAGGCGCAGGATTATGAGAGCGGCCAGAACGATTTCAAGGCGCAGTTGACGGCGATCAAGGCGAAGAACCCGCAGGCGATCCTCGTGCCGGGGTATTACACCGAGGTGAGCCTGATCGCCGTGCAGGCGCGCCAGCTCGGCATCACGGTGCCGCTGCTCGGCGGTGACGGCTGGGACAGCCCCACGCTTGCGCAGGGGGAGGCGAAGGCCGCGCTCGAGGGCTGCTACTTCAGCAATCATTACTCGGAGCAGGACACGTCGGCGGCCGTGCAGGAGTTCATCAAGAAGTACAAGGCCAAGTTCGGCGGCGAGGCGCCGGGCGCAATGTCCGCGCTCGGGTACGATGCGATGATGATCATCGCGAAGATCATCAAGGATGCCGGCAAGGCCGATCGCGAAACGATTCGTGCCGGGCTCGCCTCGCTGAAGGATTACAAGGGCGTCACCGGCAACATCACGATCGACGCCAAGCACAACGCCACCAAGCCCGCGGTGGTGCTTCAGATCAAGGACGGCAAATTCACGTATCACTCGACAGTTAATCCGTAACCCGAACGCGTCACGAACATCAACAGCGGGGACCGGGCCCGATCGCCCGGTCCCCGCATGTGGTTCTACGCTTCTCGAATTCTGCCTATGAGTGAATTCCTTCAACAGGTCATCAACGGCCTCTCGCTCGGCGCCATCTACGCGCTCATTGCGTTGGGCTACACGATGATCTATGGCGTGCTCCGATTCATCAACTTCGCCCACGGCGACGTGTTCATGGTGGGAGCATATATCGGGTTCTTTGCCTTTCCGAAACTTCAACCGCTGCTGGGCGACGGCTACGGCACGGCATTGGCGGTGATCATCGCGGCGATGCTCGGCTGCGGACTCCTCGGAGTGGTGATCGAACGCCTCGCCTACCGCCCGCTGCGGGGGCGCCCCAAGCTGA
>CAZJYH010000091.1:0-698 GCA_964549365.1 uncultured Alphaproteobacteria bacterium | reverse complement strand
ATGGTCTTCGGCGCGGACTACAAGACGTTCCCGACGCTGATCCCGGACGCCCCGGTTGATCCGCTCTGGCTGGCGATGAACGTGAGGGTCGTGTTCGGAGTCGCCGTGTTCTTTCTGCTGGGACAGCTGCGCGAGCGGCTGCCTCAGCCGTTCTCGCGCGTGGCGGTGCGCGCGGTGTCCGCCGCGGCGGTCGGCACCGGGCTCGCATGGCTTGCGTTGTCGATCCTGCCGGCGATCGGCGCGGTGCAGTTGATCGTCTTCGACGTCACGCTCGTCCTCATGCTGCTCTTGCGACTGGTGGTGCTGCACACGAAGATCGGCACGGCGATGCGCGCGGTGTCGATGAACATGAGCGCGGCCAGCCTGATGGGCATCAACACGAACATGGTGATCTCCTTCACCTTCTTCCTCGGCTCGGCTCTCGCGGGCGCCGGTGCGGTGCTGTACGCCATCAGCTACCCGAAGATCAACCCGCTGATGGGCGTGCTCCCCGGCCTGAAGGCCTTCGTCGCGGCGGTGCTCGGCGGCATCGGCAACATCACCGGCGCCATGCTGGGCGGCTTCCTGATCGGCATCGCGGAGACCATGACGGCCGGCTACATCTCCCCCACCTTCCGCGACGCGATCGTCTTCGGCATCCTCATCCTGATCCTTATCCTCAAGCCCTCGGGCCTGCTCGGTAAGGGAGGAGCGGAAAA
>CAZJYH010000090.1:0-11318 GCA_964549365.1 uncultured Alphaproteobacteria bacterium | reverse complement strand
GTGCGGGAGCCGGCGTACAACTCCGGCATTACGCCCACGGTATCGCGGAGCTCCCTCCACAGCCGTGGTCGGAAGCGCGGGCGTCTACGCCCGTCCCGAAATATCGAGGGTCGTATCCCTTTTCATAATTCATACTTCATCCTTCATCCATTCAATCTCGCTCATGCCGCTGGTCTCCGAGTTCACGACGATCGCCGACATGCTCCTCGGCGTAACGGCCCACTTCCGGGGCTCGAAGAAGGATGCATTCCGCCGCAAGGTATCCGGCGCGTACGTCGGCATCTCCTACGACACGCTCTATGAGCAGGTGGAGGCGTTCGCGCTCGGGCTGCGATCGCTCGGCCTGTCGCACGGCGACCGCGTGGGGATGATGTCGGAGAACCGGCTGGAGTGGATCATCGCGGACTTCGCGTGCGCGTGCGCGGGGCTGGTGACGGTCCCCGTGTTTCCGATCCTCACGCCGAAGCAGGTGGAGTACATCTACAACAACGCCGAGGTGAAGGGGGTGATCTGTTCCAACTCCCTGCAGTTGAACAAGCTGATGAAGATCGCGGCGGACGTGCCGACGCTGAAGCACATCGTTGCGATGCAGGCCGACGCGATCGAACGCGAGGCGGCGGCGCGCGAGCGCGGGGCGCGGCTCTTCCAGGATCTGCTCGACGAGGGGCGGGCGCTGGCCGAGGCGGTGCCGGGGCAGCTGGAGCGGCTTGTCGCCGACGTCAAGCCGGGCGATCTGCTGACGCTGATCTACACGAGCGGCACCACGGGGAACCCGAAGGGGGTAATGCTCTCGCACGGCAATTACATCGCGAACGTCACCGGCTCGGCGAACCATCTCCCGGTGAACGCGCAGGACGTGGTGCTCAGCTACCTGCCGCTCTGCCACGCCTTCGAGCGGACCACCGGCTACTACACCTGCTTCGGCGCGGGGGCCACGATCGCGTTCGCGGAGTCCATCGAGACGGTGCCGGAGAATCTGCTCGAGGTGCATCCCACCGTGATGACCTCGGTGCCGCGCCTGTTCGAGCGGATCAAGGGGCGCGTGGAGAAGAGCGTGCAGAGCGGCCCCGAGAAGAATCGGAAGATCTTCATGCGGGCCATGAAGATCGGAGTGGCGCGGTTCCGCAGGCTGCAGGCCGGGAAGAGCGTGGGGCCGATCCTCGGGTTGAAGTACGCCGTGGCCGACGCGCTGGTCTTCAGCAAGGTGCGCAAGCGCTTCGGCGGCAAGGTGCGCTTCTTCGTCTCCGGCGGCGCGGCCCTGCCGGACGACATCGGCGAGTTCTTCTTCGCGATCGGCCTGACGATCATCGAGGGGTACGGGCTCACCGAGGCCTCGCCGGTGGTGGCGGCGAACCCGTTCGAGCGCCAGAAGCTCGGCACCGTCGGCAAGCCGCTCGGCAACGTGGAGGTGAAGATCGCCGCCGACGGGGAGATCCTCACGCGCGGGCCGCACGTGATGCTCGGCTACTACGGCGACAAGGCCGCCACCGACGAGTCGATCGACGCCGACGGCTGGCTCCACACCGGCGACATCGGCGCATTCGATGCCGACGGCTATTTGAAGATCACCGATCGCAAGAAGAACATCTTCGTCTCCTCCGGCGGAAAGAACATCGCCCCCGGCCCGATCGAGGGCGCGCTGGCGGCGAGCCGGTTCGTGGATCAGATCCTGTTGATCGGCGACGACCGCCCGTTCGTGACGGCGCTGATCGTGCCGGACTTCGACGCGCTGAAGGAGGTGGCCGCCCTGCAGGGGATGACGCTCCCCTCGCTGCGCGACGAGGCCGAGCGGCAGGCATTCCTCGAGACCGACGCCGTGCAGCTTGCCGTGGAGGCGGACATCAAGCGCCTGCAGCGCGATCTCTCCCCCTTCGAGCGCGTCCGCCGCTTCGAGCTGATCGCAGAACCCTTCACCGTCGAGAACGGCATGATGACCCCGACGCTCAAGGTGAAGCGGAAGGTCGTGATCGAGAAGTACGGCGCGCTGATCGATGCGATGTACGACGGCGTGGAGTTGGATTAGCGTGAAGCGTTGAGCGTTATGCGTTCGGCGTGCTGCGTTCCAAATTCCACGTGACAGGTTCCAGGTGCGGAGAGCCGGCTGATCGGTGCTGCCGGAGCTCTTCGTACATTTTCGGTTGTGTGCGAACCGATGACCTTCTCCGGCTCGCTCTCGCTGCCGGCTGCCCGTCACCCGTCCTGCCGAACGAGCCCACCGCTGAGGGCCTGAAGGAACGTGGTGCCCCCGTACCTCGATTCATCACGCACACCGATACCCCCTTGCCCGCCGCGCGCGTCGATCGGCCGAAGTGCATGGTTCACCGATCGGGATCCCTCACCGCCGAGTCCACGTTTCGTCCGTGCGTTCCACCGCCGCTGCGCAACATCCGCTCACAACTTCATCGCCTCCGCGGCTGAATCTCCCGCCGAATCGCTGCATCACATCGAACAGCAGGCAACAGGCATGCGATCAACAAGACATCATCAGGAGGTGGGACATGTTCGGTTTCAAGAGCGGAGTCAGGAAGGGATTCTCCCGCATCGGCCTTCAGGAGTTCGAGGCGATGCGTAAAGCGAACGGCGACGTGTACCTGCTCGACGTGCGCGAGCCGTTCGAGCTGACGGCGTTCGGCAAGGTGCCCGGTGTGGTGAACATCCCGCTGGGACAGATCCGGGGCCGGGGGAGCGAACTTCCGGCCGACCGTGAGCGGCCGATCGTGGCGATATGCCAGAGCGGTGCGCGATCGCAGCAGGCCGCCGCGTTCCTCGTGGACATGGGGTACAGTTCGGTGTACAGTCTCGACGGCGGAACGCTTGGGTGGGCGAAGGCGCACCGCTGAGGCAGGCGCCCGCCGAGGCTGTCGGCGCGCCGGGATGTGGGTGTATCCGCCCCGCGCGCGCCGTCGATATCGTGAACAATGAGAGCCACACAGTTTCAGCAGGAGCTCGCAATGCTGTTGAGAATGATCTATGACGACAAGCTGGCGCAGGCCGCATATCTGATCGGCTGCCAGCGCACGGGTGAGGCACTGGTGATCGATCCGCAACGCGACGTGGACCGATACATCGAGGAGGCCGCGCGCCAGGGAGTGCGCATCACGGCGATCGCCGAAACCCACATTCACGCGGACTTCCTCTCCGGCGCCCGGGAGCTTGCGGAGCGCACCGGAGCGACGCTCTTCCTCTCGGACGAGGGGGGCGAGGATTGGAAGTACGGATGGTTGTCGAGCCGGAGCGACGGCGGTGTCTACCCGCACCGGCTGTTGCGCGACGGCGACACGTTCATGATCGGGAACATCCGTATCGAGGCGGTGCACACGCCCGGCCACACGGCCGAACACATGAGCTATCTGGTGACCGACCAGGGGGGCGGCGGCTCGGCTCCGATGGGGATCGCGACCGGCGACTTCGTATTCGTCGGCGACGTGGGACGTCCCGATCTGCTGGAGACGGCCGCGGGCCTCGAAGGTGCCGCCGATCCGGCCGCACGCCGGCTTTACGACTCGCTCCGCAAGTTCAACGACATGCCGGACTACCTTCAGGTGTGGCCCGGGCACGGGGCAGGCTCGGCCTGCGGCAAGGCGCTCGGCGCGGTGCCGCAGAGCACGGTCGGGTACGAGAAACTGTTCAACACGCCGCTCGTTTCGTCGCGTGGTGCACGGGAGGATTTCGTGGCGGAGATCCTTGCGGGGCAACCGGAGCCGCCGCCGTACTTTGCGCGAATGAAGCGGGAGAACCGGGACGGGCCTGCGGTGTTGGGCGTGATGCCGAATCCGCCGCTGCTCGTTGCCGACCGGCTCGCCGACATCGCCGCCGGCGATCGCGATGTGGTGGTGGTCGATACGCGGTCGTGGGCGGAGTTCCGGGACGGGCATCCGCGCGGGGCACTGCATGCGCCGCTGGACCGTTCGTTCACGACGATCGTTGGATCGTACATCGAACCCGTCCGGTCGATCATCCTGATCGTCGAACATGAGCGGTTGCGCGAGGCGGTCTCGGCGCTCATCAGCATCGGCCTCGACAGGATCGCCGGCTACGTGACGCCGGAGGAATACGCTGTGAGCGTGGCCGCGGGGGGTGCCGTGGAGTCGGTCCCGGAGATCGATGCCGAGGATCTGGCCGCCGCGCTCGGCGCGCCCGACACGGCGTTGCTCGATGTGCGGGGCGCGGTGGAGTTCGCCGCCGGGCATCTCCCCGATGCCGTCAACATCGCGCACACCCGGCTGGCGGCCGAACGAGGGCGCATCCCCGCCGCGGGAACATTGTACGTGCATTGCCAGGCGGGCGCACGGTCCGCCGCGGCCACCGCGTATCTGCGGAGCATCGGTCTGCGCGCGGTGAACGTGCGCGGCGGCTACGCGAGGATCGGCAGGCCCGAGGTGGCCGACGTCGAGCCCGCCGTGAGCGCATCGGAGCGGGCCGTGGCGATCTGATCGGAGCGGTCGCGACCGATCAAGATCGTATTGACCATGATGATGAACGCGGCGCCGGAGGAGGAGGCTTCTCCGGCGCCGATCGTTCTACGCGACTTCAACACACGTAACGCCCGCTCTGCGGGCCGGGCATTCATGACAATCACCGGTCTCCTCTTCGCCGTCGTCATCGGCCTGCTTCTCGGCCTCCTCGGCGGCGGGGGCAGCATCCTCGCCGTCCCCGTCTTCGTGTACGTTCTCGGCATCGAGGCCAAGCTGGCGATCGCCGCCAGCCTGGGCGTGGTCGGTGCGGCAAGCCTCTTCGGGGCCATTCCGCATTACCGCGCGGGGAACGTGGACCTCCGGACCGCGTTGTTGTTCGCCGCGGGCTCGGCGGTGGGCGCCCTCGGCGGCGCCACCCTCAGCAAGCTCGTGAGCGGATCGGTGCAGCTCCTCACGTTCGGCGCGGTGATGCTCTCCGCCGCGGTCACGATGTTGCGACCGCGCCGCGCCGAGGCGATCGAGCAAACGTCGGCGACGCGCAGCCCCGTCATGACCGTGCTGCTGACGGTGCTGCGTGGTGCGGCCGTCGGCGTGTTGACCGGGTTCGTCGGAGTGGGCGGCGGTTTCCTGATCGTTCCCGCGCTCGTGCTGCTCGCCGCGATGCCGATGAAGAAGGCGGTGGGGACAAGTCTGGTGGTGATCGCGATCAACTCGGCGACGGGCTTCACCGGCTACCTGCTGCAACCGGAGATCCGCGAGCGCCTTGCGGCGGCAACCATCGGCGGGTATCCGCTGACGATGTATCTGATCGTCTTCACCGCCATCGCCATCCTCGGAAGTCTGCTCGGCGGACGCCTCGGCCGTCGCCTCGACGCGCACACGCTGCGCCGCGCGTTCGGCGTCGCGCTGGTGGCGATGGCCGCGTTCATCCTCGTGCAGAACGCGGCGAAGATCGTGGGGGAGTGAGGCGCGCTTACGTTGAGTGCCGTGATGCGTGAAGTCGTCCGACCTCTCCCATACTCCAACGGCGTTGGACCCCTGCCTTGCCCCTCTCTCCCCTCACCTCCCGTGCCGTCAGGTTCACGCCTGGCGTTGAACGCCGAGGTACGCTTCCACGTGCCTGCGGACGCGTTCGCGAGCGCGGTGCAGGCGCGACTTCACGGCCGCGACGCTCAGGCCGAGATCGCGCGCCACGTCCTCGTTCGACAAATGCTCCACATCACGCAGCACAAACACCGCTCGATGTTCCTCCGGCAGATCCGCGATCGCCGCGCCCAGCACGGTTCGCAGCTCCTCGCTCAACAGTTGTGTGTCGGCCCCGAAGGTCTCCGATGGAAGATCCGCGGCCGGGTTCCCCCGTGCGTCGGTCATCGCGTCGAGCGAGGCGGTGGCCTGATCGAGCTTGCCGCGGCGCCGCTTCATGCGGCAGTTGTTCACGATGATCGTGTACAGCCACGTGCTGAACTTCGAGGTGCCGGTGAACTGATCGAGGTTCCGAAACATGCTCACGTACGTGTCCTGTGCGTTCTCCTCGGCGGTAGCGCGGTCGCGGCACACCTTCAGCGATGAGCCGATCACGAACGGCTCGAGCTCCTTCACCAGTTTCGTGAAGGCGCGCGGGTCGTCTCGCCGGATCTGCTCCAGCAGTTCATCGACGCGTGTGTCGTTCTTTCGTTCCGTTGCGTGCATCCTGATTCCTCCGGCGTTGGGACTGTTGACGAACGCGCACGGCTGCTCGTCTGTCGCGTTCGCATCGCGACGGGCAATCTACGATCGATACGGCATTGCCGGCATGATGCATGTGGGCAATGCGGGCTCTGCCTGTCGTCTCGATCGCCGTCATCACGGCCGATCCGTTGCGTGCGGTCGACCGTTGGATGTCGTGTCGAAGGCCCTCACGCAACGCGCCGCACCCCGGACGGAGTGCGGCGCGATCGTTCCACGTCCGCGTCATTGTTCGCGGTTCGCGCGAATGCGGTGAGATCTCAACGTGTCGTCACCACGATGCGCGTCGAGACCGCCCTGCCGCCGACGACGGCCCGCACCAGGTACGTCCCGGCGCCCCAGCCTGTCGTGGGAACCAGCGTCGTCGTGTGCCCGACGTCCCTCGGGCTTTCATTCTCGAACATGGTACGTCCGAGAAGATCGGTGACCGAAAGGTGCACCATGCCCGGCGCGGTGAGCGTGTAGGCGAGCGTGATGCCGCCGATCACGATGTCGCCGGCGAACGTCGTGACGTTGTCACCCCACGTCGTCTCCAGGATCGCGGTTGCTCCGTTGTTCGGCAGCGTCGTGCGGACGGTGCCGGCCCAGATGAGCCCGCCGGCCGACGTGAGCCGCATCGCGAACGCCAGGCGTGACGCCGCCGGGCCGGTCGCCCCCGCGACGATCAGGTCGCCGTCCGCGCATTCCTTGATGTCGAACCCGGCGGAGTTTCCCGTACCGGCAACGTCATATGCGAAGTCCCAGAGCAGCACCCCGTGCGCGTCGGTCCGCACCACATAGGCCCTCGGTGTTCCGGTCACCGACAGCGACTGACCCACCGCCACGATGTCACCGTTCGTGCACTCGGTGACGTCGTCGCCGCGTTCACCGGTCGGGTTCGTGCCGCCCAAGGTCTCCATCCAGCGCTGCGCCCGCAGTGGGGCCGTGGCGGCGATCGTCAATGCAATCATCAGCAGCAGTCGGGCCACGCCGTTCGCGCGGCATGCGCCCGTGCATGATCCATCATCATGTTGTTCTCCCTGAAACGTATGAAGAGGGGAATGATGGTGGAGAGGGTGATATACACATGTGCATGGCCGGACGAAAGTACAACGGTGCCGTGCTTTCCGATGCGCGCTTCGATCGCATGCAGTAGATTCGTGTCGGCGCCGGGTGTCGCGACTTCGAGTTGCGGCCGGGGCGCCGACCGAACCTTTCGTTCACACCTCGTCCATTCCATGAGGCCCTTCAAATCGATCGTCGCGGGGCGCACTCCCGCGGGATTCCTTTCGGCGCTGATGCTCGCGCTCCTCGCGTCGGCCGTCGTCCGTGCCGAGGTCGTCGAGAGCTCGCCGACCGGCTTCCTCATCCACAACGTCGCGGTGGTGCGCGGCACGCCGGCCGAGGCGTACGCCGCCTTCGTGGATCATATCCGGGAGTGGTGGACTCCGGCGCACACCCTGACCGGCTCCTCCGCCAATCTTTCGCTCGATGCGAAGGCCGGCGGCTGTCTCTGCGAGACGCTCCCGAACGGCGGATCGGCGCAGCATCTGCAGGTGGTGCTCGCGGCGCCGGGGTATTCGATCCGGATGCTCGGCGGCCTCGGGCCGATGCAGGGGCACGGAGTGGCCGGCAGTCTCACGTACGCGTTCACCGCGCGCGGCGACTCCACGGTGATCGATCAGGCCTACAGCGTGGGGGGCTACTTCAAGGGTGGGCTCAACAAGATCGCGCCGATCGCCGACACCGTGCTGCGCGAGATGCTCGCCAGCCTGGAGAGCTACACCAACACCGGCAAGCCGAAGTGGTGACGGGGCCGAGGTCGGCGCCGTGCGTCCTGCTCCGTTGGTGGGAAGTGGACCACATTCGTCGTGTTGCGCGCTCCCGGCGTTGTCGCGGAGACTGACTTCGCGACCGGCCGCGGTCCGGCGAGGGCGGAGTACAACTTCTGTCCAACAACGGATGTCGCGGAGCTTCCTGGCGCGACCGTCCGCTGCCACGGGCCGACAAAGCGGGAGGGCATGACTTCTGCCCGACACTCCGAGATTCCGTCCCGCAAGGTGATGCATCATCGCCGGGGCGGCATTGCACGACTCCCCGCATCGTCGTGAACATGCACACGTCCCCGACGCATCGCGCCGGGGACGTGTGTGGCATGGAGCGGCCGCTTCCTCAGCGATCGACCACCACCACGCGCGCATCGCTTCGATGTTCGCCGTCGCGGACCGTCACGACGTACGTTCCGGCCGGCCAGTCGTCGGTGGGGATCGACAGGCTCATCGCCCCGGTGCCGTGCGATCCCCGTTCTTCATGAACCACGCGGCCGAGGATGTCGGTCGCCGTCACCAGGACCGTCGAACCGACGGCGAGCTTCACGTCGAGGAGCACCGGCGCTCCGCGTCGCACCGGATTCGGCCGGGCGTGCAGGCCCGGCTCGGCCGGCGCGATCGTTGTCGGCCTCGCGCGATCAGAACCGACTGCCTTGAACGGCGTGTAGCAGGCCACGTTCACGCCCCACGTCGGACCTGTCGTCATCGTGGTCAACGTGACGTCCGTGAAGTAGGGCACGCGCAGAATCGTCGGCGTAACGCAATTCGGTGTCCATCCCGTCGATGCGTTGGTCATCGCCTGGCTCGCCGACGAACACGGCACCGTGTGGCCGGCATCGGTCTTGACCAGGTACAGATCGCGCGTCGTGCCGGGCACGATGATCGAGCCCGTGGTTGTGCTGACGGTGAAGACGAAGCCGGGCGTCGTCGGCGCGAACTGCACCGGAGCGATGGACCGCGCCCCGTCGTTGCCGACGCCGCCGTACACGTCCCGTCCGCCCACCTGCGCCATCGTCCCCTCCTGGAACTCCTGCATGAACGCGTCGATGCTCGGGAGGTAGGCGCCGGCGGTGGTGGTGCCGCTCACGACCACGTTCCCCACGGTGCCGACCGCCGCCGAGGGGATCTCACGCACGCAAAGGCCTCGATCGCGCCCGGTAGCGTCGTCGCCGAAGTACTCCGACGCGCGCGGACCCGTCGCGTCGCACGGGTCGGCCAACGCCTGCTGGACGAAGACCTCCGTCGCGCTGCTCGGCGCCGGGCGGCTGTCGGTGATGCCGGTCATCACCACGTCGCCGGGGTTCGCACCGTAGCGCAGTTCCTGAATCGAGTGCCCGATCTCCGTTCCTGATCCACCATACAGTGCCGCGCCGAGCGGCGCCGCGTTCATCTGTCCGGTGTTGCCGTCGACGCGCAGGTACAGAACCTCGGCCGGGAAGCCGTTCGCGGCGTCGTCGCACCAGCCGACCGCCACGATGTCGCCGACGTTCGCGGCCACCGATGGGATCTGCGTTTCGTCCACGCCGTTGAGTCCGGCGAACTGTCCGCCGGAGATCGACGTGAAGTCATACGCCGCCCCCCAGACGAGGACGCCGCTAGCGTCGAGCCGGGCGAGCATCGCCTGCGTGTATGTACCGCCCGACGGATCGCGCTTGCCGCAGAGGATGATATCGTCGGCGAACGTCGTGACGCCGTCCCCCTGCTGCGCGATCACCACCCCGGTCCCCTCCGACAGGATTCCGGGCTTCGTCAGCGTCGTGCACCAGATGAGCGTTCCCGCCGCGTCGATGCGCATCGCGTAGGCGTGTGTGCTGCCGGCGACACCAGTGGTGCCCACCACCACGAGATCACCGTTCGGATACTCCTTGATGTCGTTCGCCGTGCTGTTGCCGGTTCCGTCGATGTCGTAGGTGTACTGCCAGATTGTGCTTCCGTGCGCATCGAAGCGGACGACGTACGCCAGCGGCGCACCGGTCATCGAGTACGCCGTTCCCGCCGTCACGATCTCGCCGTTGGCCGCCTCGATCACCGCGTTGCCGATCTCCCCGTTGGGGTCGGTGCCGCCGGTCCCCTCCTGAAATCTCTGCGCCGCAAGCGGACCGGCTCCGCTCGCGAAGGCCAGCAACGCAAGGAACAGGATGCGCGCAAGCCCCCACACCGAACATGGTCGTGTCTGATCATGCCTCATGATCCACTCCAAATAGTATATATGAAGGATGGTGGGGGATAGGGTGTTTCGGACCGTTGTAATCGCGGCAAGGTACGTGAGCGCGGGCGGTGATGCAACGGCCTCCGCGTTCAGCCTCCGCGTTTCACAGCGGCGCTTCGGCGGCGACGTGCGCGCCACGAGCTTGCCGGCAACGGAAAGGGTGAGGGATCGTTGTATCCCTCACCCTGCGTTCTCACGCACGCGATCGTCCCGGCCCCATCGCAACGCCGGCGTTCGCGTTCATCGTTCGACGGACGGCCGTCCGGACACGGGGCGCGCCTGTTACTGGCCGCCCCCCTGACCGCCGGCGGCGCCGCCGCTGCTCCCCTTCGTCTCGGTCCTCTCCTGACGGTGCTGCTCCATGCGCGGGATCTTGCCGAAGTTGTAGCTGACGTTCAGCCCAACGAACCGTGTTCCCCAGTTCCCCTCGGCCACGGAGGAGAACTCGGGCGATGTGTAGTTCACGCCCCACTTCTGCAGCCCGAACGGGTCGGCGGCGCGCAGCGTGACCGTGAGCTTGTTCTCGAGCAGCCGCGCGCGCAGCGAGAAGTTCGCAACCACCGAGCGGACGCTTTCATTGTTCCCGATCTTCCCGGGGCTGTTGATGATGGCCTGCCCCGTCAGCGTCAGGCCCTCCATCAGGTCCGCTCCCACAACGGCGTTGGTGCTGTATCCCGTCGTCGAGCTGTGGGCATCGCCGGGGATCGTGCTTCCGCGATTGACCGTGCTGTACGCGCTCCCCGACAGGCGGAGGTTCAGCCAGGGGACCGGCCGCATGGCAAGTGATGCCGATGAGCCGATCGAATACGTGCCGTTGAAGTTCACCGAACGCGAGTAGGTGGCTCCGTTGATCAACTCCGTGCTTTGCTCGATGTTCCCGGTCGTGGCCCGATAGAACGGGCCGACCGTGGCCATGTTGCCGGCACCCCAGAACGTCGTGTAGTTCAATTCCACGTTGTGCGAAAACTCCGGGGACAGATCGGGGTTGCCGGAGGAGGTGGCGAGGTCGTTCCACTTGCGCACCACCGGATTCAACGCGCCGACGTCCGGCAGCGCGACGCCCCGGCGATAACTCAGCGCGAAGGTGGTGGCCTCGTCGAGCGTCTAGGATCCCGTGCCCCTCGCGCAGACGTTCCTGGAGCTGCGCCCGATGATCTCCGC
>CAZJYH010000089.1:3674-11327 GCA_964549365.1 uncultured Alphaproteobacteria bacterium | reverse complement strand
TTCTTCCTGGTCCAGGTGCTGCTGAACGGAAGCTTCGGCATCGTGGTCGGGTACGGCACCGGCTTCAGCATATCCTGCGCAAGCTCGAAGCCGTGCGCAAGCAGCGCGTCCGCGTCGGCACGGATCGCCGCCGGCCAGACCGGATCCTCCATCACGCGCGGCTCCGGCCTGAGCGATACGTTCGCGTTCACCAGTGAAGTCCCCCCGAGCCCGCAGCCGACGAAGACGTTCATCTCCTTGTTCACCCGGAAGTCCAGCAGCCCGGTGGCATGCCCCACATGCCCCTCCGGCGTGTCCACCTGCATCTCGGCCGTCGCCTCCAGCAGCGTATCGGGATACTCCCCCGGTTGCCGCTCGCGCCCGCGTTCGAGCAGGCAGACGCTGCGCCCGGCGCGCGCCAGGCGTGAGGCGGAGATCGCGCCGCCGTATCCGGAGCCGATGACGACCACATCGTAGTGCGGCTTGAGATGTTCGAGCGAGATGGAGATACGGTTCATGTCGATTCCTGTGTACGGCGCGCGGCCGTCGATCGTGATGGGAAGCCTGTCCCCTCGTCAGTATGCGTCCTCTGTGGGAGTTCCGTGGTGCCGTCCTGGTGTGTGGCTCGGAGTCGACGGGAACTGGGCACACGGTTCTAATGCCGCGCGCGCGGGGACATGAGGGAGGTTCATGGTGTTGGCAGGGAGCGCGGCAAAGATACACGCGCCGCGTGATCAGTCGCAAGAGCGGGGAGCGTTCAGCGTGTAGCGTGATGCGTGGAGCGTGGGCCACGTTCAACGTTCAGAGTGCCAAGTGCCACGTTCAACGTTCAGAGTGCCAAGTGCCGCGTTCAACGTTCAGAGTGCCAAGTGCCACGTTCAACGTTCAGAGTGCCAAGTGCCGCGTTCAACGTTCAGAGTGCCAAGTGCCGCGTTTAACGTTGCAAGTGCCGGGTTTTGCTGAGTACCAAGCACCAAGTACTACGCTCTAAGCACCAAGCCCCACCCGACGACCTCGTTTCCGTTTTCGCAGGGTCGACCCCGCGACCGTCGATCCGGTTCCGACGCATGGTGCGGCTTGGCCACTCGGCGCTTTGATCCCGGCAATCCCCATGCTAAGTTGTCGTCGTCAAGATCGTAGTCAAAATGGATAACGACAACCAATGAAGCCGAACACGGTAAAAGCGGCGTCGAGCAAGAAAGAGCGTGTCTCCCGGAAACAATCGCCGAAGAGCTTGCCTGAAGCACGAAGCAAGGGGAGCGCCATGGCGAGGGTTCCGAACAGTCGGAAGTGGGGAGGGCTTGCGACAAGGGAGGCGTTGCAGGGAGCGGATGTTTCATCGGCCATGGCCATGCTCCCGCTGACGGATGATCCCGTAAAGAAGGCGGTGATCACCCGCTACCTGCGGGCGATGGCGGATGTGCTCAATACGGCAACCGCTTCGAGCCTGCAGCATGCTCTGACGGCCTCCACCGACGCCGGGAGCGCGGCTCAACTTCTGTCCATGGGCGTCGGGCTGAACGAGGCGGTCAAAGCGCTCGATCCGACGGTCCCCGCCATCATGCGCGGCATCGAGATGAAGCGGGACTTGCTCGAACGGGCCGGTGGCGTGTTGAACACTGCCCGCGTCGCGGAACTGCTCGGCATCTCGCCGCAGGCCGTGGTGAAGCGCGCTCGAAACGGTTCGCTGCTGGCCCTGGAGGATGCCTCGGGGCATCTGCAATTCCCGGCATTGCAGTTCACCGATGCCGGAGCGATCCCCGGCCTGAAGGAGGTCCTTGCGGCGTTCAACGTGGAGAGCCCCTGGACTCGGCTCGCCGTGTTGCTCGACACCGACGAGGCGGTGGGGGGCAAGCGAGTGATCGATGCGCTCCGCGCCGGTGAGCGGGTCGCGGTTCTGGATGTTGTGCGTTCGTTTGGAGCATGATGGCATGGCTGCGACACCATACATCGCCGCACCGTTCGACTACATTGCCGGGCTCAGCCTCCCCCTCGAGACGCTGCGCAAGGGGAAGGCATGTGTACGTATCCACCGAACGACGCAGGGAGCGGCCTGGTTCGGCCCGGACACGACGCGACCCGTGAGCGGACGATTCAATGCGCCGGGATACGAGTACGGCATCTGTTACCTCGGAGCCTCATTCGATGCCGCGTTCGTCGAAACGCTGTTGCGCAACCCGGCGAGTCGATTGCTTTCCCGTGTGGACCTGGCCATGCGTTCGGTATCGGTAGGGCACCTGACCAGATCTGTCCGTCTCGCGAGGCTGCATGGTGCAGGGCTCAACCGATTGCGCATCTCGGACGAGACGGTCCACGGGCCGCACGACGTATGTCGGGAGCTCGCTCTGGCGTTATGGTCGCACCCGCTGAATGTCGACGGCATCGCGTATCGTTCCCGGTTCGACAACGACGAGCTCTGCATCGCCTTGTTCGACCGGGCGAGCGACGCGATCATCATCGACACGACCGAGGGGCTCATGAATGATGCGCGCCGGCTCGCGAAGACGCTCGACAAATATGATGTGGGGTTGGATCCGTAACGCAACCCGCGTGACCACAGAGGAAGATCAACACCACCATCTGCCCAACACAACCATTCCCTTCCCTCGCCTGCAGATGGTTCCTCCCGGATGTGCTCCCGCTGGAAGGTCAATCACGTTGGGCAAGTGGTTGCCGTGTACCGGCGTCGGGGCAACCGCTGGAGAGAAGGCGGACGCATCGCGACGCCCCCCAACGCATACGCCCGGGCCTCGGATGTGAGTCGAGGTCCGGGCGTTGAATAGATACACGGCAGATGCATGAGCCCCGGGGCCGTTCAGGTCAGCGTGAGCGCCTTGGGCATGAACACCTCGTACGCGGGATGGAACGTGGCCTGCGGCTCGACGTTGATGCCGAGCCGTGCCATCGCCGGGCCGATGCGGTCGGCGCCGAACGCCGCGAACGATGCCTCGTCTTCCCACACGTCGATGTTGTGGCAATCCTCTCCTTCCCACCAGGTCGCGTGGAACAGGCCGCCCTCGGGCGTGTGCTCCAGCCAGCCGGTTTCGGTTCGGATGTTGTCGTACTGTTCGGGCGAGACGCCGTTGAGAACCACATGTGCCAGAATTGCCATCGCGATGCTCCGTTTGAAGTGAATGAGGTCGAGCGCGGCCGTGGAATTGCCGCGCGGTTGATCTGCTTCGGTGTATACGGAGGAAGGGGGAGGATGGATGTTGGGGGGGAACTCTGTGGTGTCTCGGTTTGAGGCTGAGCCCGGCGCCGGCGTAGGCGCGGCTTCCATGATACGAGGCCGCCGCTCCGCGGCTTGGTAACGCGAGAGGACGTCGGCTGCTATAAATAGGCCGCCGCTCCGCGGCTGCGGCGTGTGCTGAGAGACTATCAGGTCCGAGCATCGGAGATGCGACCTATCTATAGGCCCGCATTGACCACTCGGCTTCAAGCGCCGTAGGTGCGGCCTGTCAGGGTGCGGTCACGTTCGAACCGAGCAGACTGAGACTGACTCCCAAACAACGGTTGACTCCCGGTGTGCGCCGACGTATTTTCCCGGTCACTTCTATTCCGTGGTATCATCATGGCATCATATTTCAAGCGCCGTCACAGAAACGCCATCCTCGACCTCACGACCGCCGACACCGTGTACAAGCGGACCCTGCGGACCATCTCGATCAAGGCTAACCCGTTGATCGCCGCCGAGGAGGGCTTCAGCGTATTGACCGTGAGCAACGGCCGGGAGGTCTGCGAGATCCTCAAGGCGGTCTTTGCGGGGCTGGACGATGACCAGGAACATCTCGTGATGCTGGTGATGAACATAGCGGGCGACGTGACGGGCTTCAAGGTGCTGGCCTCCGGCGCGATGGATCACGTGGTGGTGGACGCGAAGATCGTCTTCCGCAATGCCCTGCTCCTCGGTGCCGCTCAGTTCATCATCGCGCACAACCACCCCTCCGGCGACCTCACGCCCTCCCCCCACGACTTCAACCTGACCAGCCGTCTCGCCCAACTCGGCGAGATGATGGACCTGCCGCTCGTCGACCACATCATCCTCGCCGGCGACGAGTGCGTATCGATGCGGGGAGTGAACCCGGAGTGGTTTGGGGGGTAATGCAATCGCGCTCCGTTGTTGGGCCGGTACTCATATGAATCAGTCTGATGCAACAACGTTTAGCGTCTGGTTGTGTGTTTAACGACCAATGCCCGTCCGGGCTCGAAATCGCGACTGTCGCAAAGTTGCGGGTCGCCAAAGGTTTTGTGTCTCATTTAAATAGGAGCTGTTCGCAAATGCATGAAATTCCAGTTCTGTTGGTGGTTCACATCATTGCGTCGATATTGTTTGCGGTGCTTTCACGTATCGCGAAGCGGCTAGCGAAAAAGGTCCGTCCGGCGGATGTTAGCCGAAGGAAGGAATTTGTTCGATTCGTATACGCAGGCCGATTTTTTGATTTCTATCTAGGGCACGCCCGTCCGTTCTTCTTTTCAAATATTGCGTTCGTATTGCTCTTGAATTTGCTCGGCACTGTATTTATACGCCACACTCAGGGTATACTTTTCCTCGACACTGCCGGTACGGCGCTGGCCGCCTTCGCGCTTGGTCCGTGGTGGGCTGCAATCGTCGGGATACTAACGAATTCCTTAGGGGCTCTGCTCAGTGGGGCGCATTACCATCAGTTCGGGATCGTTAACGCTTTGCTTGGAATCGCGTGGGGATATTATGCCATTTGGCGGCGAAAGAACGGAGGCAGATTGGGAGATTACAGCGCGCGTCAATTGATTAAAACGGTGCTAATCGTCGGCCTGATAGGAGTTGTCGTATCTACTCCTTTGTCTACTTACCTCTTGTCGAAAGATCATGCTCCTGACGGGACCGTAGTCAATGTTAACGCGACAGATAATTTTCACTTGCAGCTCTACGAGGTAGTGTCGGGCCATTCGGATGTTTCGACCGCCGCGGATCAAGCGGTGTTTATGGCTTGCCAAATTCCGTTCAATGCGGCGGATAAGATCCTAAGCGCGATTATCGCAATTGCTCTTCTTCAGTTTCTGTTTCCAATGGTCAGAATATTTGAGACGTTGAAGCCAACAATAAATTTTATCAATTCTTCTGCTGGAAGTCATGTCGCATTTATCGCAATCTATGCTGTAGTTTTTATGTTTTTTGATTTTCGGGTTCCGCTTTGGCTGACTCTTGTGCCAATAGCATGTTGCATGGCGAGCTACTGTACGATGGCGTTGTACGTTCCTGCGCGTCTTAAGCCGTATTATATCCTCGCTGAATATTTTAGCGACTTTCGGCTGCCAGATGGTGATGCGCTAATACGGCGCAGATTCTTGCGTACAACCGGTGTTGCTGTTATTGCCATCGCCGGATACCTTGTCGTGTTGCTGCTTGCGCTCGGATGGTTCGTGACTAAAGATGATGTTTATGAAGTCCTGCGCAGTGTTTTGACAGCGGTAACAGTTCTGCTGCTATTCCTGTTCGCTGCGGCAAATATGTTCTTTTTAGCTTGGGATTTGCATAGCAATGAGGGTGACCTTGCGGCCAGAATCAACGCTACCGATTAGCATTGTGGCTGGATGGTGCATTGATGGGCGTCACGAGTATTCAGATGCTGGTTTTCGAGCTGTCTTCGTAGTATGCTTGTTCTCAATCCGTGGCGTTATGGCATCGGAAGCAGTTCCGGTCGTGATGAAGTCGATTCGGATTCTTGACTGTTCGGCGGTTTTATGCTTCTCGGTATGCTGTAATGATAATGGACGATTGTGGTGTTGGTGATGGTTTGACCATTAAAGAGTTTAGGTCGCCTCCTTATGACTGTGTTTTGTGCAAATATTCCGCTGCAGATGAATCGGCAGACGGTCGCGCAATTGTACAGCCGCACATTGTAAGAACGCACGTCGTATGAGTACTGGTTACGAGTCAGAGTGGCAGAGAGTTTATGGCGTCGATCGAGATCCGATTCGCCAGCATATTATATATCCGTTCATTGATGGAGTATTGGAGAAATTGGCGCCTAAGAATATTGTCGATGTCGGATGCGGGAATGGCGGTCTCTTGCTGCGTTGTAGTCCGCTGCGATTCTCTCAAGCGATTGGCATTGATTCAAGCGAACAGTTTGTTGATTTTGCAAATAGAAACAATGGTGACTCGCGAGTCCGATTCGCTCTCGGAGATTTGACCGAATCGCTACCAGTTCCCGATGCTTGGGCTGATTTGATCTTCTGTGTATTCGTATTAAACGAGGTTGAGTCCTTGTATCAGCCAAGTCTCGAACTGGCGAGGGCGCTTAATGTGTGTGGCAAGTTGATTGTGGTGATGACTCATCCATTCCAGTTGCTATATGAATCATTGCGACGCGATGTGCCTTGGAAGCTGCGTGGAGAGCTGAATTATTTTCGGACAAGCGAGCATGAGTATCGTTTCACGCTGTCGTCTGCCTCGGCTCGTTACTATAATCATAATTTCGAAAGTATTGTTGGCTCCTTCGACGCTGCTCGCCTTCGTTGTCATGATTTTCGCGAATTAGGGCTTAACCCTGACGTGTATGAGGAGTTTCCTCAATATTCCGAGAAGCGCGATTTGCCGCTTTATCTCGCATTCGTTGCGTCTAGAATGCCATGCAGCTTTTCTGAGGATGTATTGTGACTGATGTCCAGTTGGGTAGAGCTCCGCGAGTTAGGCGGCATTCGATCGTGAGTGGCCGGCCTTCGACCACGGGCTCGATCATGGCGGCTGAATGTTTTAGATGTTGTAGCCAACTTTTTTCGCATAATACCCTTCTCTACACACCAAACACCCCCGAGATCACATGGACCCCGAGGGCGTTTGAATGAGGGGAGCACGGGATGATTACTTCCCGAGCACCGTAACGCCGCGTGTGTAGGAGCGGTTATCCACCGTCACACGGATCATGTACGCGCCGCTCGGCCACCCGTCGGTGGCCAGCGTTGCGTGGTTGATCCCGGCGGATTCCCGGCTCCGGCGTTGGTGCACGACGGTTCCCTTCATGTCGCTGATGACGATCTCGACGGGCCCGTCGAAGCGGGCGGCGTATTCGATCGTCAGATTGCTCCCGGGCTGCACGGGGCTCGGATACGGGAGGATCGTGTTCTCGTTCACGTCCACGATCTCGTTGGCAGCGCCCGGCCCGGCATCGCGCTTGGCGGCGCCGCACGCTGGGCAGGCCGTGATCGTGCAGGCGATGGTGCCATCGGAGGCGTAGCAGATCTTCGAGGCCCACGTCGGGCAGGTGGTGGTCACGTTCGGCGTGCACGAGGTGCCGACATCGGTGATGGTCGGCTTCTTGCAATCGGTGCCGAAGGTGGGCGTCGTGCTCGTGGCGCTGTAGAATACCTCGTTGCAGTTGTCGGAGAGCGCCGCGTCCGTCTTGATCACGTAAAGCTGCTTCGGGTCGGCGGCGGTGCCGTGGCCCCATCCGGCGACGACGAAGCCGTCGCTGATGCACGGCGTGACGGCCGAGACCTGTGAGACGGACCAACCCCAGTCCACCTGCGCGCTGCCGTAGATGGCGCCGGTGACGCCCGGCGCCTGCGCCAGCGTTCCGGTCGTGAACTTCTTCAGGAAGGCGTCCTGCAGGCCATGCGTGACGGCGGCCGGCGGCGTGAGGTAGCCGGTGACGATGATGCTGCTGGCGCCGGCGCCTGCGAACGGCTTGATCT
>CAZJYH010000089.1:0-3664 GCA_964549365.1 uncultured Alphaproteobacteria bacterium | reverse complement strand
GACCGCCTCGGAATAAGGCGAAAGCACTCCCGGAATTCCGAACTTACCGAAGTACTTCCATCCCACGCGAAAGCCGATCACTCCGAAATAGAGTCCGACGGCAAGGCGCAGGATGAACAGAACCGGATTGTTCCCGAAGTCGCCGTACAGTTGCACCACCTGATTCGTGCACGGATCCGCTCCCGTCTCCACCAGGAGCACATCCGGCTTGCCGCGGTGCCCGTCATCCGACTTGCCGACGGCGACGATATCGCCGGTCTTCGTCCCCTGCGTGATCTCCTGCACCGAGCGCAGTTCATCATCGAACGCGGTGGAACCGTACGCCACGGCGTTGTGCGGCGCGGCCACGAAGGTGCCGGTGCTCGAGGTGCGCACGATCCATGCGTCGAAGGTGCCGGAGGGGGTGCTGTTCGTTCCGCCCGCGGCCACGATGTCGCCGTTGGTCGTCTCGGTCACCGCGTAGAAGTAGTCGGTCCTTTGCGTCGGCCCGTCGTACTTCTTCGCCCACACCAGCCCACCGGTGGCGTTGACGCGCACCAGGAGGCCGTTGCTGCCGGAGTTCGCGGTGCCGGCGGCGATGAAGTCCCCGTTGGCCGCCACCACCACATCGTACCCGATCTCATATCCGGCTGCGTCGTCGATCGACCGTGCCCACTTGACGTTGCCGCATCGATCCAGACGGAGTAGAAGGAGATCCTGGTTCACGAAGCCGCATCCGTTCGGGTCCCACGTCGTGCCGACGACGATGAATCCGTCGCACGCACCGGCCGCGGTCTTCACCTCCTGGATATCGTACGCGATGTTGTCGTGGCCGAAACGGTACGTGCGCGACCACGCCAGCGTGCCGTCGTTGTTCGTTCGGACGACGTAGACGTCGAGATTGCCGCAGCCGGCGACCACGCTGCGGGTCTCACCGGCTGCGACGAACCCGCCCTCGCTCACCTGCTGCACGCCGCTGTGCCCTTTATCGTCGCAGCTCCCGCCGTAGACATACTCGAATTTCTGCGCGCGCGCTTCGGTGCCCGCCAGCATTGTTACCAGAACGGCCGCCCAGAGCAATCCGGCCCTCGCGGCACGATTGTGCGTTCTCATGTTCATCCTGTCCCTCTCGATGTTCGGGTGTATGGGTAGTGCCGACATGCATTCACCGCAACGGCGTCATGTGTAGCGCCGCGGCCGCTTCCGGCAACGGCACGCTGCAGCGCGGAATAATGATGCATTCGGCGAAGAGTGATGGGGGATCCGTGCAGGCGGGCGGATATCGGGGCGACGCCGCGTATGCATTGGATGGCTTCAAAGCTAGGCGCTGCGCGCGGCGGACGACAGTACATGATTGTGTACCGCGGATGCCGCAGAGGTCCGTTTCCGCGCGTCGAGGGCACCGATCGAGACACCGCACACCTCCGGGGTCAACCGGACGCCGGGTACCATTCGGAAACATGGTGCGGGGGGGGCTGCGCTCGTGTGCGGCGCATGCGCCGTGCGTGAAGGCGTCATACGTAGTTCGTGCGTAGTTGGGTGCCGCCGATCGATGACGATGTTGCCGGGGTTGAAAACATTCGGGTGATCCTCCGCGCACGAGGGCGTGCCGGGCTCATCCACGAAACAGCGGGACGCTATCACGGAAGGAGACTGCACGATGCCTACGGTATACTTCGGCGGAAAGGACGAGCCGGGTTTCGACCTGGAACAGAGCACGGACATGATCGCGGTGCGCACGCGCAGCCGGCGGTCGATCACCAGAACGCTCGGCTCGGTCCCGAGCCCCTTCGCGGCCGAGCTGGACGACGGCGCGCTGGTGGCTGCGTACCCGGAGGCGGGCGTGGAGGTGTACCGCCTGCCGACCGGCGGCACCAAATCGTTGACCGAGCGCAAGACCGCGCTGCGCGCCTCGCCGGACGTGCGCTTCGCCGGCGGCGTGCTCGCCGATCCGGTGACCGGTGAGCCGGTGCTCTACACGGAGAACCTGTTCATCAAGTTCGTGGACACGGCGGACCCGGAAGATTGCACGACGGTTCTGCGCGAGGCCGGGCTGGCGGTGAAGTATCCGGTGGAATATGCCGTCAACGCCTGGTTCGTGGAGGCGCCGGAGGGGACCGGGCAGAAGGTGTTCGATATCGCCGCCGCGCTGTTGAAGCGCGACGACGTGGAGTACTGCCACCCGGAGCTGGTGCGCCCGCGTTCGCGCAAGGGGATCTTCCCGCAGCAGTGGCACCTGAAGAAGACGACGGTCGGCGCTGTGACGGTGGACGCGCATGCGAACGTTGAGGCGGCGCACGCGATCACGCAGGGCGCGGGGGTCACCATCTGCATCATCGACGACGGCGTGGACATCGATCACGGCGAGTTCGCCGTCGCCGGGAAGGTGGTGGCGCCGCGCGACGCGACGCTGCAGACGGCCGATCCTCGCCCGAAGGATCCGTTCGGCACGGGGCCCGACAACGGCGAGAACCACGGCACCGCGTGCGCCGGGGTGGCATGCGCCGAGGGGCGCAACGGGGCCTCCGGCGTCGCGCCGAAGGCCAGGCTGATCCCGGTTCGCCTCGCCTCGGCGCTCGGTTCGCAGCGCGAGGCGGATGCCTTCCGCTGGGCGGCCGACCACGGCGCCGACGTGATCTCGTGCAGTTGGGGTCCGGAGGACGGTCGCTGGTTCGACCCGAACGATCCGAAGCATCGGCAGCGCGTCCCGCTGCCGGCGAGCACGCGCTTGGCGATCGACTACGCCGTGACGAACGGCCGCGGAGGGAAGGGATGCGTGATCTTCTTCGCGGCCGGGAACGGCAACGAGCCGGTGGAGAACGACGGCTACGCCAGCTATGAGAAGGTGATCGCGGTGGCCGCCTGCAACGATCGCGGCAAGCGGAGCGTGTACAGCGACGTCGGCGCCGCGATCTGGTGCGCCTTCCCGAGCAACGACGTCGCCTTCGCGCCGGAGGCCCGGCCGGCGCCGCTCACCCCCGGCATCTGGACGACGGACCGCGCGGGGCAGGCGGGCTACAATGTGGGCACCGCAGCCGAGGGCGACGCCGGAGGGAACTTCACCAACAGCTTCGGCGGCACATCCAGCGCCGCTCCCGGTGCAGCCGGCGTCGCAGCGCTGGTGCTCTCGGTGAACCCGAACCTGAAGTGGAACGAGGTGAAGGATCTGCTCCGGCGCTCCTGCGACAAGATCGACCCGCAGGGGGGCGCCTACGACGCCTCCGGACACAGCGCCAGGTACGGCTACGGACGGCTCAACGCCCGCTCCGCCGTCGAGCTGGCGAAGCCCGCGCCGCAAAGCGGCATAACGATCCGCCGCCGCTTCGACGCCCCCATCCCCGATCTGCAGACCGTCTCGTTCGCGCTCGATGTGCCGGACGCCACGCCGGTTACGGCGCTCAGCGTTGCGGTGGACATCAAGCACACCTACATCGGCGACCTGATCATCACGCTTCGTCCGCCGGCCGCTGCCGGTGTGAATCCGATCGTGCTGCACAGCCGCGCCGGCGGCGCGACGAAGGACCTGAAGAAGACGTACGACGCGGCCACCACGCCCGCTCTCGGCGCGCTCGCCGGCAAAAGTTGCAAGGGAACGTGGACGCTGGGGATCCAGGACGCGGCCGCGCGCGATTCCGGCACGCTCGTGTCGTTCTCGCTCGGGTTGAAGTTCGTGCATTAGCCGCGA
>CAZJYH010000088.1:8195-11361 GCA_964549365.1 uncultured Alphaproteobacteria bacterium | reverse complement strand
ACGTTGAACTCGCTTTCGGTGACGCTCAACTGATCGTTCCCGAATCGTAACGAGAATATGTTTCGATGCCCGGGCCGGAAGGCTCGGGCATCGTCGTTTTTGGAGGGGACTCGGCCCGATGACCATGCATGGGTACCCAATCATGTACTGTGCTCGCGCCGGAATAACTCCCACATTGCACCATCGGACCAGGCAGAAGATCGTCGCCCACATTGCCGGTTCCGTTTCACACCCGAAGCTCAACAGTGATGGCTGCCAAACAATCCATTCCGGTCCGTCTGCTTCCCGTTGCGTGCACGCTGGGGGCGTTGTTGCTATGGTGGATTCTGAGCGCCGCCGGGCTCTTCCCGGACTCGATCGTGCCGTCGCCGCAGGCGGTGGCCGTCGGGTTGGCGGAGGAGGCAACGAGCGGCCGCCTGCTGAACGACATCATCGCCTCGCTCTGGCGCGTCGGCTCCGGATTCCTTGCCGCCGTGCTGCTCGGCGTGCCGCTGGGCCTGTTCCTCGGCAGCCATGCGCGCACCCGCGCCGCGCTCGTTCCCGGGATCAACTTCTTTCGCAGCCTTTCGCCGCTCGCCTGGATCCCGTTCGCGATCCTCTGGTTCGGCATCGGCGACGCGCCCGCCATCTTCCTGATCTTCATGGCGTCGTTCTTTCCGATCGTCCTGTCGACGATCGCCGCCACGTCCGGGATTCCGGCCATCTACTTCCGCGTCGCGCACGACTACGGCATCAGCGGGCGCAGGCTTCTGGCGGAGGTGATGCTGCCGGCGATCGCGCCGCAGGTCATCACCACGCTCCGTGTCACCGCCGGGCTCGCCTGGCTGGTGGTGGTGGCCGCGGAGATGATTGCCGGGCGCGACGGCCTCGGCTTCGCGATCTGGGACGCGCGCAACGGCATGCGCATGGATCTGTTGATCGCCGGCATGATCACAATCGGCCTGATCGGCGTCGGCCTCGATCGCCTGTTGGTACGCCTTACTCTCAGTCCAAGCATACGTTGGGGATATGAACGATAACGTGCTCACCCTTTCGCGCGTCTCCCACGAGTTCGGCGATGTCGCCGTGCTGCGCAACCTCTCCTTTGCCGTCGAGCCCGGAGAGTTCGTTGCCCTTGTCGGACCGTCCGGCTGCGGCAAGACCACTTTGCTCAATGTGCTCTCCGGCTACATCAAGCCGAGCGGGGGCACCGTGCGCGTCACCGGCAACGCGCGGACCGTCTACCAGCACGACGGACTGTTTCCCTGGCTCACGGTTCGCGAGAACATCATGCTCGGGCTCCGCGCCGTTGCCGACTCCGCCGCGCGATCCGGCCGATTGGCCGAGATGGTGAGGCTGATCGGATTGCAGGGATTCGAGGATCACTACCCGCACCAGCTTTCCGGCGGCATGCGGCAACGCGCCGAACTGGGGCGCGCACTCTCCGGCGATACCGACATCCTCCTGATGGACGAGCCGTTCTCCTCGCTGGACTACCTCACGCGCCTGCGTCTGCGGCACGAGCTTGCGCTGATGCTGGCCGAGCGCCCACGCACCGTGGTGCTCGTCACGCACGACATCGAGGAGGCCGCGCAGCTTGCCGATCGCGTGGTGGTGCTCACCGAGCGTCCGGCGCGCGTGCGATGCGAGATCGTGGTGCACACACCGCGCCCGCGCGAATGCACGCACCCGGAGGTGATCGAAACCGTGCACCGTACGCTCGAAGCGCTCGGCCTCGACGACGGCGGCGGCGACGTGCTGAGTGGGCTGGACCTTACCGGGGAGAAGGCACGATGAGCGCACGACGCCATGTGATGCGATGGGGTGTGGGGGCGTTCATCGCGGTCGCGGCGCTCGGCGTGCTCCGCTACAAGCCGTGGCAGACCGCGACGGCCTCCGCGCGGGCCGAGCTCACGGTGGGATTCCTCCCGGTTACCTGCCATCTGACCTGCCCGGTGACGGACTTCGCCACGAAGACAAGCGGGCATACGCGTTTCAACTCCCAGCGCTTCACCGACTTTCCGACGGTGGTGGAGGCGATCAAGGGAGGGCGGTTGAGCGCCACGTTCATGATCGCGCCGTTGGCCATGAAGCTGCGCGAGCAGGGCGTTCCCGTGAAGATCGTCTACCTCGGCCATCGCGACGGCTCCACCGTCATGGTGCGCAACGATCTACCCGCCACCAGCCTCGCCGACCTGCGCGGCAAGGTCTTCGCCGTGCCGAGCTTCTACAGCAACCAGTACCTGGTGATCCGCAAGCTGATGGAGGATCAGGGGATCAAGGAGGAGGAGATCCGGTTCGTGCAGATGGCGCCGCCCGACATGCCGACCGCGCTGCGCACCAAGGCCATCGACGCATATTTCGTCGGCGAGCCCCACGCGGCGAAGGCGGAGCTCGACAGCAGCGGCCGCGTGCTCTACTTCGCGAAGGACATCTGGCCGCATTTCATCTCATGTGTCCTCGTCGTCACCGAGAAGCTGATCCGCGAGAAGCCGGAGGTGGTGCGCGATCTCGTGCGCGGCATCGCCGAGAGCGGTGAGTGGGCCGAACGCCACAGGCTGCAGGCCGCGAAGGTCGCCTCGCCGTTCTTCCGCCAGGATGAGAAGGTGCTGCGCTATGTGCTGACCCGGCCGCCCGATCGTGTCAGCTACCGAATGCTGACGCCGACCGACGAGGAGCTCGGGCGCATCCGCGACATGGCCGTGAAGATCGGGCTGCTTACCAAGCCCATGCCCATCAGCGACGTGATCGACCGAAGCTTCATCCCGAAGGACATCCAGCCGGCCGCCATCGACACCGGGGGAGCCACGGCGGCGCGGTAGAAATGAGCCGGAGAAATTCCACGGGCGCGTCCATCGAGGTTGATGGGCGCGCCTGTTTGTTTGGGATGTGGGGGGCAGACCGGCGGGCGTGGTTGTATTGGTACGATCGTGCGGTATTGTACCACCATCAGCGTCGCAACATAACTGCTGCACCTATTCGCATCACCAGGAGGTGCATGCTGGTGGTATGGCGGTTGGGTCCGTATGTCGATGCGGGTCCTCGTCGGCGCTCCGGACGGGGTGGCCACGTGAACGGGTTCGCGAAGGGCTCCGGGTGGGGATGGTGTATAACCGGCCCAGGGGGACAGAGGACATCGGCGCCGATCTACGGCTTGCACCACGATGGTCCGATCGTCTCCAAGCCG
>CAZJYH010000088.1:0-8185 GCA_964549365.1 uncultured Alphaproteobacteria bacterium | reverse complement strand
GGTTTTCCGGAACACCCTAGTTTCAACCTTCACCTCGCATCATATTCGTTGCCGATCATCGCGTGTGTTCCTTGAATTCCGGTGAATCGGTACCGCCCCGAAGGGAATTGGGGGCACTGTATTCATCGGCCGGGGTACTATGATCAGTGTTGAGACGTTGCATGCGGTCTCGTATCGAAAGGCATTGCCTTCGGGCAAATCGGTGCCGTGCGTGTTTGCCTGTGAGAAGCAGGACGGTGCGCCGGTGGGCGAATATGTTGTGAAGTTTCACGCGAACCCGGAATGCGGCGCGCATGGGGTGATGTTCGAGTTGGTGGCGGCGTTACTGGCGGATCATCTCGGGTTGCCGATCGCGATGCCGGCAGTGGTGCAGTTGACGCCCGAGGCCGTGGTCGGTGTGACGGACAGTCAGCTCGCGGATGTAATCCGGCGCAGTACCGGTGCGAACTTCGGCTCGGAGTTGCTCACGGGGGGCTACGCAGCTTGGCCGCTGGGCGAGACGTTACGACCGGCGATCCTCCGCGCTGCTCACGAGATCTTCGTGTTCGATCTTCTCATCGAGAACGTCGATCGCGGTGGCCCCATGAAGCGTCCGAATCTTCTGGTTCGCGGCGACGATCTGGTGATGATCGACCACGAGCAGGCGTTTTCGTTCGTGTTCGCGCTCGGTCGTTCGAGTGAACATAACTATGCAGCGGAACCGTACGTGCGAAATCACATCTTCTACGAGGGGTTACGCCGCCTTCAGTTGGATTACGCGGCGTTGGAGTCGCGATTGCGAACAATCGATGCCGCCGTATGGCGGGAGATTCGAGCGCAAATCCCGGCTGCGTGGCCGGCGCACCATCTTTCCAGGATCGAGGGAGTGATTCAGGGAAAGGTGAACGACTTGCCTGCATTCATTGTTGGTGTGAAGGAGGCATTACTATGAATATTCCGTATACATTCGGCGTCGTCCGCTACGTTCACGATGTCGTCTCGGCAGAGTTCGTGAACGTGGGCGTGATTGTTTATGCGCCGGAGGCTCGGTATCTGGACGTGCGATGCACGCACAAGTATGCGCGGCTTTCCCATCTCTTTCTCGAAGTCGATGGTGAGCACTTCCGTCGGTTGATGACCCACGTTGAAATGCGCATCCAGGCGGCCGCGTCGCAGCTTCGGCATGATCTTCAGTTCGCCCCCGTTCCGACCGACGTTGCCGGTGTGATCCGCGAGCAGTTCGTCGTTGACGAGAGTTCGCTGCAGATCGTGATGGTGGGCGGCGGTGTCGCGCGCGATCCTGTGTCCGCGCTGGACGAGTTGTACCATCGCTATGTTGAGCGTTATTACCGCGCGCAGAAACACACGGGGCGCAGCGACAGCGAGGTGTGGCATCATTACCAGCGATCGCTGCGCAACGCCGGTGTTTTACCGAAGTTGCGACAACGGACGATCATTGCCCCGGACCTCGAGTACACGTTTGAACATTGCTGGCGCAACGGTGAAGATCGCGCGATGGAGCCTATGTCGCTGGATTACGCGAACGAGGACTCGATTCAGGAGAAGGCCAATCGGTGGCTGGGCATGATGTATAACCTTGCCGAAAGCCGTGAGCGGTTTCATGTGACGTTCCTGCTCGGTGAGCCGACGCTCGATCGATTGCGGCCCGTCTTTCAGCGTGCACAGAACATATTGAACAAGGCGCCGCTCTCGAAGGATTTCATTCGCGAGGACGAGGCCGAATCATTTGCGCGCGACGTCAAAGAGCAGATTGAAGCGCGTGAGCACGGGGAGACGGCGGAATAAAGTCCGTGATTGCCGGTTATTGTGACCGACGGATTCTGTTCCTGTTGGTCGGTCCATGTGCGTATACACACGACGTTAAGGGCCTTTCATGCCGTTGTTGCGTTCCCGGCGGCATGGATCGTGCGGCAGATAGCACCATCATCTTTCCCAATATTCAACGACGCGGCAAACGGCGGTATGGCTGATGCCGGTATCCGCCGGTGGGCTTTTGCGTGTTTGTCGCGTGGGCGTGTCGTGTTTGATGCCCGCCGTGGCTCTTTCTTCCGACGCCCAGAGCACGCTTACGCATCTGTATGAGAAGAAGAACGATAACCACGACGAAGTTGTCCGTGCGAGCCGTCGCGCTCGCGGCCGTTGTGGTGCTGTGCCTGGTGTCCGGATCGACGCGCGCCGGTGCGCAGTGCACAAACGTGCTGGTGACGAACGCGTCGCACTGCAATGTGGCGCTTTATATAGCGTTCCCGACATCAGGAGTCGAGGCTGTCATGTTGATCAGTGCGAACAGTATGATGCCGTTTGCGGTACCACCGGATGTGGTATCCAAGGTGGTGGATGCCAACGGAGCGTATGTCGACGTATTGCCCGCGCCGCCGTGCCAGTATGTCAAGACGGGGCCGAAATGCTGTGTGAACGTCTGCTATGATACGATGTGGTGTACCATCGTTATCACCGATGCGAAGTGCTGATCCGGTGTCGAGCCGTACGACCTGAGCGGTTCCGGGGGTGTTGGGGTGTCGTGGGGGGCGATCTCGGCCCCCCACGGCAGGCGACTAGGTCAAGCCGAAATAATACTCCAGATACAGGGTGCCGCCGTATCGGTAGAGACGAAGACTGATGCGAAAACCGCGGGCGTTCGTCACGGTCACCGTTCCGCCGCCATCCTCCACAACCGCGCCCAGGAACGTGACGGAGCGTACATTCCCGGACCCGGGATTGCCGGCAAGGACACTTCCGGCGAATGTCAGCGGTTCGTCGGCAGCGGGGCACGGCGTGGTGTTCTCGGCGTAGCTGACCGATCTGCTCTCGTTGTCGTAGTTGACGGTGAAGTCGAGCGGAAAATCCGCAATCGATCCGCATGCGATTTGTATCACCATATCCTCCGTGTTCTTCGAGGCCGGCTTTGCCGTCGCATTGATCGGTGTGAGTAGCCATGCCCCGCACGTGGCGATGAGAGCCGCAGCGAAAAGGGCCGGGATGAGGCAACTGGGGCGAGTGTTTCGTGACATCATGAGGTCCATTTGGAGAATCCGTGATTGGTGTGGGTTGAGGTCGAGCATCGCGCCGCGTCGTTGCACGCTTCGGAATGCCCGCGCATTTCTCGATGACTGAAAAGTATCACGCTCGTCGGCCAGTCGCCAGTACATGATGGGGCACTCCCCAGGCGCTCGTTCATTGGGATGAACCGCGGCCCTCGATAGTCTCGCGGGATCTGTTGACTGCTCGCACGGCCGTTACGTGCTGCCTAGACCCTCGTATCATCGTTCGCCCCCGCTTGACATTCACATCCTGTTTCGATATGTTTGCCCCGTGCTCCGCGCCTGTCCCACACGCAGGTTCGGTGACGGCAACACCCCGCCGATCGACGCCCCCTCCCGGGGCATTTCCTCCCACATATCAGCTCCCAACCCTGCGACATATTCGGCCGCATGCTTCGGCGTGTGGTGTAGTTCGTGCGTGCCCTGTTCGCCGGATAAGGGATCTGGATACGCCGATACACCGTGCTCAGTAATACTCCAAATGCGATTCGCCAAAAATAATAGAGGTGCCGATGGACCAACAGTTAACTCTCGCCGAGCTGAATTTCGAGAAGTCCTTCAAGCACTTCCTCTCGCTTGGAAAGCAGGAACAGGCCGCCACTATCGTCGCGTTCAACAGAGCGACCCACGGGATCCGCTGCATTGAGGGTTGCGCCGGCATCGACAGTGGATGGCATCCGAATTCGGGCGTGTTGGCGACGTACGAGGTTGACGCATGAGTTTTGGAAAATGGTTCAAGAGTCGATCGGAATCGTTCCGAAAACTCGGGTGGCTGGCAACAATGTTCAGCATTTCGGCGGCAGTAGCAACGGCGCTTTTCACATGCAACGCGAATCGGTATGACGAGCTGCATCGTGCGCTAGAACTGACCACGCAATTCGGTGCTCAATGGGAGATGATTCTCGACACACGCACGAGGGGCGCTCTGCGCAGCACGATCAACGCGTTCACGGATTCGACCGCCACGCCGGCGGAACAACACCAGTTGCTCGATATCCTCGTGACGTCCAGCGCGAAATCCGACGCCGAGCTTCGCCAGGTGCAAAGTCGGCTCCTCACGAAGTGGTTCGGGAACGTGGCCGCACCGGACACGACGGTCCAGCGTAGTTGGGTACAAGGGCGCAAAGGGAAACTTGGGCGTTGGATCACGAAGCGAGTTGTCGGGGCCAACACGACCGGCATGATAGATCTGCCGATACGCGACTATCGTCTAGCACTTGTGCGGGCGTTGAACCTCTTCGAGCAGGTCGCAGTGTTGCGTAACTCCGCACGCAGGAATGGGTTCGATGAAGAAGTGCGAATCATCGATAGTCAATATTGGAAGGTCGTCCTTCTCCGCGTCGACCAGTTGCGCCCTTTCATCGACGCATATAGTCTGCACACGTACGGTGTTCCGCGAAGGGCGTGGACCCTGCTGCTCGATGAGATTGACCAGGGTCCGAAGGAGGCCACAGCGCACAGCGAAACTCAGGGGTGGCTTGGCCTACCCAGGTTGTTCGCGGATCGCAATTGGGAAGCAATCGTGAAGGTCGCGGCGATTCTCATTGGTGGTTTGTTTACGTACTACAGGTTTATTCGAGGGCGCGTCTTTGCAACGCGCCTGACGCCCGGCATCGTCGGCAAGATTGTGAACACGGAAGCCGGACGTCTCGTCAAGTTCACAGTGACAGTCGCGAATACGGGAAACGCGAAGGTGCCGTTGAACTTGGACAAGACATTCGTCGAGGTGAAGACGTTGGACGCACAAAAGAAATACTCTGTGGTCACATGGGGACTCCGACAAAGAGTTCCTGTCTTCGCCAACGATGAACGCTGGATCGAATCGGGAGAGACGGCCACTTGGGGTGATGTCGTCGCGATCAGTGATGATGTCGAGGCCGTCTGCCTCCAGTTCGCGGTAACATGCACTCGCCCGTTGTTGCGATCGGAAGGAAATTCGTGGGTTATTCAAACTGTTGCTACTCTAACAAAGGAGGATGATAATGGATGAATCTATGAGCACGACCGATCCGGAATTCATTCCTGTGGATTTAAATTTCGGAACGGTGCTTCAAGACGTCGAGGCGGAGCTTGGGCAATCCGCCTATTATCTGTCTGGTGATCATTGGGTGCGTTTCGGCTCGGAGAAGGAACCTTCCCTGTTGAAGTCGGAGCAAAATTTATTGGTGCGGTTTTCGATTGATCCGAAAATGTTGGAACGAGTGCTCTTGCAAGGTGGCAACCATGCGATCATCGCAATTCCAACAGCAAAGGGGAAAGAGGTCGACGACACAGTGCCTCGACCTGGTGCATCGGATGCGAGCTTCAGAGCGAGATCGGAAAGCGTCGAGACCGAGGCTCGGCAATCCGCCTATTATTTGGTTGGTGATCATTGGGTGCGTATCGACTCGGATATGTTAACGTATCCGTTGAGTCGTGAAAGAACAATCATAGAACGGCCGTCTCCCGATTCGAGAATGATTGAACAGTTGATCCTGCACGGAGGCTACCATGAGATCGTCGCGGTCCCGACAGCGAAGCAGCCAGAGATCAAAACGATTGTACCGCGGCCAGATCAACCCGAGCCGCAACCTTCGAAACCGGCTGGTGCCGATATTGAGGTTTTTGTGGAGATGAGCGGTAGTGGGACAGTGCCGCCTGGCGATGACAAGCCGCCGGGGGCTGATGATAGGGATCGACTCCTACATAAGCTTGAAACCCTTGTGCGGCAAGCGCTGATACTAATAGAACAATTGAAACGGTAGGCTCTGGCTCCACCGCGAGCCCGGCGTGATGGCTACGTCGCGCCCGACAACAAATGCCTCCGCCCCGGCTGGTGGCAGCCCATTGGAGTAGCGGTTGATATCGTCCAGCGCATTCATCAGCCCCTTGAGCAGATTACCACCTCCCTGCTCAACGGTACGGCGCAGCACCAGTGGGTTGGTCAAAGGGCAATTCCCGGGAGAAAAAATATCCAGCCATTGGCGGGCCGAGAAGGAAACGATGCGCTCAGAGTGATTTGATACCCCCCATACGCCAGTGGTCGCTGCCGCCCACCATTGTTCGGTCAGGAGAAAAGACTGCTGCATGATATTGAATGGCCAGCAGTGCCATTCCTCAGCGGCAAATCGCCTGTCGGTCACGCGCGGCGTAACGTATTCGGGAGATTCCCCACCGGCATGAAGCCCTGCACAAGCGATGTACTCTGTGAGGTTCATGAATTGGTCGATAGCCAGTTGCGCCAACTCCAGGCGCTTGCCAGGCGAAACGGCAAGATGTCCGGCCCAATCGAGAAAGGCAAGCAAGCCCGTGATCAGTGAAAGCGATGAACTGGCCTGGGCTACGGCAGCGTGCGCCTGCTGATCAAGGTACTCGGTTATGCGCGGGGTCTTGGCGCCCCCCGGAACATTTTCGGTATTCATGCTTTTCTCCACGTCAGACATATTCGCTGCGTCAGATCTTCAACCTCGAGATCGGAGAGTTAAGCCCTCCGCTTTATCTTTAGAGGATAGATATTGGCAAGGTAGACAGCATTCAAAAGTCGAAGCCTTGAACTCGCGCGTGACGCACACCAAGGCCTTTCTTTGAACAAGTCAATCTCGAGAGGATGACCTCAAGCTACCTCTTTTCCTTGCCCCCTCCACCGCCTTTCAGGACGGTGGATACGGCAGTCAGATAGCTGTCGGACAATTGCGTGGCTTGTTTAACCGCGGCCTGAGCAATGTCAGAACCAAACGGTGAGGATTTAGCTGCGTTTTGACCGATTTCCCGCACCACCATATTCAGTTCCGCACACTGTGACTGAAACAGCCCGCCGAGTTCATTGGCTGCATCGGCAGTGATTTCAAAAACGCTACGCGAGTACGCTACAGCCCTGTCTACAGCCGTGTTTGCCAGCGCGCCGTGCAGTGAGGCGGTTTCTTGCGGAGTTTTGGTGGCTAACAGAGCACAAGCACTTTGGGCGCTATCGTTAAGCGTCTCACGAATTGTTTCAAAATTCAAAGCCACCAGACGCTCAGTAGCAGTAAATCCCGTGCGCGCAGCTGACATCAGTGCATCAGCGTTTGAGTTGCTGGCAGCAACCAGTTGCTCCCTGCTATCGTTATTGAACATTTTCAACTCCTAGCGGTTGGTTAAAGGAATTTCCGCCCCATTAAATACAGTAAGTGGCGGGACAACAGGATTGTGCCATATTAATCCATCAGTTGTTTGATTACGATCAACAAGCTAGAGTGCACCGGTCGATCTTGTCGACACCGTGCCGTTTCACGAATCATTACCGAACACGATGCCGTCTTCTGCCACAATAAATACATTGGCCGTATCTCGCCGCCCCGGGCGCCCTAAAGGATTTGACTCAACCTGTCGCGACAAATTGTTGGCGGTGGCGCTTTCGTCGTTTGCCTGCCACGGCTTTGACGGTGTCAGTTTGCGGACCATCGCCAGCGCGGCAGGTTTTGATGTGTCAATGCTTGCCCACCATTTCGGATCCAAGGCAGACTTGTGGCATGCGGTTGTTGATGAAGTAGCTAAGACACACCAAGCCTTACAGATGGAACTCAATGAACTGAAGTCAACAGATCAACCTTTAGTAAGACGCGTCACATCGGTTCTAGACAGGATGGTTGAGCATTTAGCAAATCAACCAGAAACGATCATGTTCATCACGCGCGAAATCTCAGTCCCCGGCGAGCGACTCGATTACCTTATCGAACAGTTGATCCGCCCCGGCTTTGACGTTTGCGTCCCTTTATGGCGCGAAGCGATGGATGAGGGTTTGCTGCGGCCATCAAACCCTGTGGTATTGCATATGGGGCTGTTCAGCGCTGTTGCCATGATTCTTTCTTCTCGACACATCATTGTGCAACTTGGCGGTGGAGATATTAGTATTGAGCAACTTAAGACAGAAATACATATATCTTTGCTTGGGAATACCCCCCCAAGAGTTACGACAACACCATAACCTTAAAAATAACTGCTCTCGTCCATCACTTTTCTGTAGTTAGTTCCAGCCAACTTCCGATTCCGTATTGCCCCTTCCCGATATGGCCTAAGACACCATATTCTCGGAGAGTGGATCCCCCCTCAAAACCGAGGACGATTCATCCAACTAAGAAATGAGAGCAATACAAGGCCACCACCGATTAATAGAATTCCAGCAATCT
>CAZJYH010000087.1:3170-11610 GCA_964549365.1 uncultured Alphaproteobacteria bacterium | reverse complement strand
TTATGCGATCCCCGATACGATCGACTTCGGGAGCGTGCTCGTGTGCACGGGCGCCGCCGACACGCTCATGCTGTCGATCACCAACACCAGCGGCGGCGGCATCGGCGCGGCGGTCGCCGACGTCGCGATCACCGGACCGTTCGCAAGCACCATCCGCGCCGGCGACACGCTCATCAACGGCGTCGAGCGACGCTTCGCGATCGTGTTCTCCCCCACGGCCGACGGCGACGCCGTCGGAACGATGGTGATCACGCTTGCCCCATGCGGCACGAGACGCATCATCACCTTGAAGGGAACGGCCCGCACCGCAAGCCTCGCCGGCGATCCGACCGTCGACTTCGCCGCCGTCGACAACGGCACCACCGCACACGCCGTCGCCACCTACACCAACAACGGATCGGTCGACCTGACGATCAACGCCGTCGACGCACCCACGGCACCGTTCGCCGTCGAGTCCACGCTGCCGACGCTCCCGGCACGCCTGATGCCCGGCGAGACCCTCGCCGTGCGCCTGCGGTTCGACGCTACACCCGGCCTGCATACCGCCGTCCTGCGCCTGAACGCGTCGCCGTGCGCCATCGCGCTCGATGTGCCCGTGCGCGGCCAGGGCGTCGACCGAACGGCATGGGCCGCTCTCTCGTTGCCGCTCATCGAGGCCGCACCCGGTCAGGTCGTCACCATCGCGCCGACCATCGACTCATCGCGCAACCTCATCGCGAGCGGGGCGTCGCACTACTCCGCGCGCCTCCGCTTCAACAAGACGCTGCTCATCCCGACCGGCTCTACGCCGATGGGGACGGTGCAGGGGAACGAACGCGTCGTCGAGTTGCAGGGGCCCCGCATCGACACGCTCGGCCCGATGTCCGGCTTCGACTTCATCGCGGCGCTCGGTGATGCCGAGGAGACTCCGCTCACGCTGGAACTGTTCGAGTGGCGCGACGGCGCCCCGGTTGCCACCACGACGGCCGACGGGCTGTTCCGCCTGCGCAACGTGTGCCGTGAGGGGGACGCCCGGCTTCTGCTGGCGACCGGCGCGGCGGGGCTGAAGGCCGTGCGCCCCAACCCGGCGAGCGGCGACCTCGAGATGGAGTATCGTGTGATCGAGTCCGGGCGGGCACGGTTGTTCGTGGTGGACCTGATGGGCGGGCGCGTCGCGACGCTGCTCGATGGGCCGGTGACGCCGGGATCGTACACGGTTGGCTTCGATGCCGCGCGCCTGGCCCCGGGGGTCTACTTCTGCGTGTTCGTGACCGGCACGGAGCGGTTCGTACAGGGGCTTCGGGTTGCGCGGTGATCGACCGTCGCGGGAACAACGATGCGAACCGCATCCCGGCATGACGCGGTTCGCACGCTGCGCGGTCGTATCGTGTCGCACATCGGTGCCATGGCGTGAATCACGCCCGGCCTCTCCGCCGTGTGCACGAGGGCGACCACATGAAAGGGCACCGGGGAGTCTCACTCGTGACCACGAGACTCCGCGGACCCGTAACGACTGTTTTCGGCAGCGACCTGCGATCTATCGAATGATCGTGACGGGGAGCGAGATCGGCCCGTTTCCTGCTGTCGCCGCGAACATGTAGATCCCCGCCGCAAGACCGCTCACATCGAAGTCGGCGTGCCCGTCTGCCCCAACCGTTGCCTCGGCAACACGTCGGGCAAGCCCATCGAAGAGTGTGACGATCGTCCCCGGGCGCAGCCCACCGCCGACGACCACGCGGTCGCGCGCCGGGTTGGGATACGCGCGCATCCCCGCCGCGCCCGCGCCGAGGTCGACCGCGGACTCGAACCCGGACGTCACGGTCACGACGGTGTTCGTGCGCACCGGCGCGTTGAAGTCGAAGTAGATGTCCGCGTTGTTCGGGATCGCGGTGAAATCGGGAAGCCCCGGCCGCAGCCGCACGGTGAACGTCACGTAGCCGCGGCTCCGCTCATCGTTCTCCGAGCTGTCCGGCAGCATGATGTCGTCGAACGTCCAGACCAGGGTTGCGTTCTTGTCGATGCGGAGCGTATACGGATGGCTGGAGGCTCCGGGAACGATGGTCGCCGCGTCGAGCAACGAGCTGAGCGTATCGACCACGACGACCTGGAAGGCCGTGTCGTTGCCGGTGTTCTGGAAGTGCACCGTGTAGACGAGCACCGAGTCGGTCGGCGCGATCGTGTGCATCTCCTCGTCGTTGGTCGGCGTCACGACCATCTCGTTCGGGTCGCAACTGGCAACCAGCCGAACGCACACGGAATCCTCGGCATCGGGATCGCCGAACCCACCGTCGAACGACGTGTAGGCCCGCACCTGCGAGCAGATCTCCGTCCCGACCGGCACGCCCGGATCGGGACGCAGATTCGCCTTGATGTAGCGAACCTCGGCCACCTTCAAATCGCTGAACGCCCAGCTCGCGTACCCCCCGCCGACATCGGTGGCCTGCGGGTCGGCTCCCTCGAAACGCAGGCGCGGATCGATCCGCAAGCGCACCACTCCGTTCGTCGGCACCGTCCCCCTGTTCTCGTAACGGATCGCCACGGTGAAGACGCGCCCGGGACGCAGACGGGAGGCCGTGATGCCGACGTTCATGTCCGGCCGCTTCACGCGAGCCGTCATGCCGAAGTCGCGGCGTCCGGCACGATCGCCGCCGTCGCGCAGCGCAACCTGATACCGCCCGTTCGTGGGGCAGGAGATCGCCCAGAGGGGCCACGGGTGCAACGTGATCGCGTAGCTGCCCGGCGGCACCACCTTGCGGTAGAAGCCCGCGCTGTCGGTGAAGGCATAATACGGCCCGGGCCGTATCTCCACGATCTGCCGCGGCATCCCGAAGTCCTCACCGTTGAAACGGCAGTCGGCATTCTCATCGGCATACACCGTGCCCGCCACCGTGCCGCACGTACGGTCGGTGCAGAGCATCGCCACATGGTTCATCGAGGAGCCGCACGAATGCGTGAAGGCTCCGTAGGCCACGAGCGTGCCGTTGTACTTCACGAACCCGCGCACCGGATTGTCGAAGTTGGAGACCCGGTGCAAACGGCGGCCGTCGAAGCGGTGCAGGCGCACGCCGGGATCCGGCCACACGTGCCCGTACGTGCACGTGTACAAACCGTCGTCGACGACGCCCGCAATGCCCGTCCCCATCGGCAAATACAGCGAATCCACCGGCGTCCACGCGTCGCCGTCGAGCCGGAGCAACCGCTGGTCGGCCACATACAGACGCCCGCGATACAGTTCGAGGCCAAAGGCGTAGTAATCGAGCAGCCCGCCCACCTGCCGCCACGCCGTGCCGTCCCACGTGACCACGCCCATGCCGCCGTTGACGCTCGCCAGCACGTACACCTTCCCCTTCCACACCATCAGATCCTGTGGGGCATTCCCCCGCAGGAACGGCGTCGCCGCCTCCCAGGCCGAGCCGGTCCAGTGGAAGCACTGCAGGAACGTTCCGTCGATCGTCACCAGGCAGTAGAGCTCGCCGTTGAACTCCTTCATCCTGGTCACGGCATAGTAGAAGTCCGGCAGGCCCGCCGTCGCCGAACGCCAGCGAAGGCCGTCCCACCGAACCAGGCACTTCGAGTTGGGCAGATCCTCCGCCCCCGGAAACATCCCTCCCACGAAGATCTCCCCCCGGTTTGCCGCCACCGCATAGGCGATCCCCACCGTGTCCCACGGAGCACCCGTGTGCAGCGTGAGCGTGGTGACCTCCCGCCAGTTCTCGCCGTCCCAGTTCGAGAGGCCGAGCACCGTGTCGGAAGGCGTCACCGGCCACGCGCGGCTGTGAAGCGCATAGAGCACGCCGTCGCGGTTCGCCATGCCGTAGGGCGATCCGGCGAGACCGTCGCCCATGCGCACCCATGATTCATTCCCGGTGCAGATCATGCTCGTATCCACCTGAGCATGCAGTCGCCCGGTGACCGGAAGCATCGCGAGAGCGCATGCGAACATCATCGCCATGCGGCCCATACAGGAGTTGCCTTTCATGCTGTTCCTCGTTGCAGGTACGTGCGGAACCACCGGGTGGGCATGCCACGCTCCGCGTTGTTGTTGGATGAATTGTCGAGATGGGGCGCCGTCATCGGGTCACGATCAGTCGCGTCACCGCTCGCCCATGCACGGTGCGCGCCACCACGAGATAGGAGCCGGCCGGAACGTCGCTCACGTCGAGCGCCGGTGATTCCCTCTCGCGGCATTGAATGGTTCTGATGGTCTCGCCGAGCAGGCTCCGCAGTTCCAGAATCGCGCCGGCGGCGAGCGCGCCGTCGATGCGAACGGCATCGCGTGCGGGGTTCGGAACGGCGCGCAGCAGCCCGGCGTCGAGATGTCCGCGCCGCGCCGCAACCGACACCTCGGACTCCTCACCGGCCGTCGTTGAGAGCACCGTGTTGGTGTGGATCGGTGCGTTGAAGTCGAAGTAGATGCTCGCGCGGTTGGGAATGCGGGTGAACGCGGAGACGCCGCGCCGTATGCGCGCGGAGAACTTCACGAAGCCGTGGCTCCGCTGCTCGTCGGCGGCGCTGTCCGGCAACATGATGTCGCTGAACGTCCAGACCAGCGTGGAGTTCCGCTCGATGCGAAGGTCGTACGGGTGGCTGGCCGCGCCGAGCGTGAGCGTGGTGATGTCGAGATACGGGCTGAGCGTATCGACCAGCACCACATGGAACGCCGTGTCGTTGCCGGTGTTCTGGAAGCGGACCGTGTATGCCAGCACGGAATCTCCCGGCGCGATCGTCCCGGTCTTCTCGTCGTCGACCGGCTGCACGATCATGTCGTTGGGATCGTAACTGCCGGTGACCTCGGTGCAGACGGTGTCCACGGCTTCCGGCAGATCGAAGCCACTGTCCAGCTCGGCGTAGACGGCCGCCGCGGCACAGATCCGCGTGCCGACCACGAGATCCCGGCTCGGCATGCCGACAACATGAATCGTGCGCGCCTCCGCGGTCGACAGATCCGTGAACGCCCAATCCAGATGGTCCGCCGCAACGCATGAGGGTTCGGGGACGGCGGCGCTCAGTTGGATTCCCGGATCGAGCCACAGGCGCACCAGGCCGCCGGTCGGCTCGTTCCCCCGATTCTCGTATCGTATCGCGATGGAGTGCGCGCGCCCGGCGCGGATACGATCCTCTGCGATCTGCACGCGCAAGTCATGGCCGGGCCGGGCCGGACGCAGCGCGAAGTCCTCCGCATCGGCGCGGGCGCCCCGATCCTTCAACCCCACCCGGCGCACGCCGTTCGCGGGGCATGCCGAGCGCCACGCGGGCCACGGCGTCGTCGAGACGATGTAGGCGCCCGGCGGGACGACCTTGCGGTACCTGCCGACGGTGTCGGTGATCGCGTAGTACGGCCCCGGCGTGATCTCCACGATCTGCCGCGGCATCGGTCGGTCAGCGGGTCCGGCGCTGCAATCGCCGTCGCGATCATCGAACACGTTCCCGCTGATCGTGCCGCACGTGCGATCCGTGCAGAGCATCGCCACATGGCGCACCGCCCCTCCGCATGTGCGTGTGAAGCCGCCGTACGCGATGAGCGTGCCGTTGTATTCGAAGAACCCGCGCGCCCGCACGTCGAAGTTGGAGACCGAATCCCAGCCGCCGCGTCCGTCGTGGCGGAGCAGCACCACCCCGGGATCGGGCCACACGTTGCCGCTCGTCCAGACGTACAACTGATCGTCGACGACGCCCGCCGCGGCAGCCCCCGACGGAAGCGTGGTGGTATCGGGAACCGTCCAGACCGTGTCGTCGAGACGATGCAGCTTGTCGGCCACAACGTACAGGCGGCCGTGAAACAGCACCATGCTGTTCGACGTGTTGCTCAACAACGCCCCCACCTGTCGCCATGCCGTTCCGTCCCACGCGATCACACCCGTCCCCCCGTTGATGTCCGCCAGCACATGAATCCTTCCCTGCCACATCATCAGGTCGCGCGCCGCCGCTCCGCGCAGCAACGGTGCCGCCGCCTCCCACGCGGAGCCCGTCCAGTGAAAGCACTGCAGGAACGTTCCGTCGATCACGACAAGAGCATAGAGTTCCCCCGCGAACTCCTTCAACTTCATCACGGCGTAGTAGTAATCCGGCAGCCCCGCGGTCGCCGAACGCCACCGCACGCCGTCCCACCGAACCAGGCACTTCGAGTTGGGCAGATCCTCCGCCCCCTGGAACATCCCCCCCACGAAGATCTCGCCCCGATGTGCCGCCACCGCATAGACGATCCCCACCGTATCCCACGGAGCGCCGGTGTGCAGCGTGAGCGTGGTGATCTCCTTCCAGGCGTCGCCGTCCCAGTTCGAGAGGCCGAGGATCGTGTCGGAGGGCGTCACCGGCCACGAACGGCTGTGAAGCGCATGGAGCACGCCGTCGCGGTTCGCCATGCCGTACGGCCCCCCCGGCAGACCATCCCCCATGCGCACCCACGACTCGTTGTCGGTGCACACATCCCCTGCGATCTGTGCGCGTGCGCCGTGGGGGAGGGCGCACGCGCAGACCAGGAGGAGCAACAGTATGACGCGACCAGATGTGTTCATTGCGATCTCTCTTCGATGCGAGGGTTCATCCGCTTTCGTCGATCGCGGTCGATGCGCGTACGAAATCAACACAAGCGCACGCCGTCGCGGACCGACGTCTCAACGCACCACGTTCAGGCGTCCGGAGGCCGTGCCGCGCGCGGTGTGCAGCACCACCTGATATGTGCCGGCCGAAAGCCCACGCACGTCCAGCTCGACGGCGGCGCCGGCCATCACACGGATGGATGGCGCGAACGGAAGCGGCCGCTCGCGGACGGCGGACCGGCAACGAGCCGGCGGCGCCGAAATGAAACGGGTGTGATCGTCGAGACGGCAGGTACCGGATGCCGCGTCGCGTGCCGTCAGGAAGAACAACACGCGTGCGCCGGTGTTGTCGCAGCACGAAGCGCGGCAATCTTCATCGGGGCGTTCGTCCCGGTGGAACAGACCCGGACGCCCTGAACCTTTCCCCCGCCCGGGGTGAAAAACATTCTCGTGGAATCGGCTTGCATCGTATCCCGGCTTCGGGTGTTACTCTTGCTGAAAGGGCGGGCCGCCTCGCGGAGCCGCCGGTGACGATCAAGGAATCGCATGCCGTTTCGTACGCCGATACCGAATCTCCCGAACCGAACGGACGCAGAGTTGTGCCTGATGCTTCGACGCAGCAAGGCGGACTCCGAGCGCGCGTTCAAGGAGCTGTACGGCAGGTATGCCTCGCGCATCCATGCGTACTGCTACAAGATCGTGGAGAACAAGGAGGAGGCGGAGGATCTGTTTCAGGAGACGTTCGTGCGATTCTACCTCGGGATGCGCCAGGATCGCGAGCTGACGAACGTTGCGGGATATCTGTTCCGCATCGCGCGCAATCTGTGCCTGAACAGGCTGCGCGATCGGCCCGGGCACGCATCGATCGACGGCCTCGAACTGCCGATGGCGATCGACCGATCGCTCGAGGACAACGAACTGCTGGGGCTGATCGCCGCGGCGGTCGAACTGCTGGAGATGGAGTTCCGCGAGGCGTTCATCCTGCGCGAGTATGAGAACATGCCGTACGAGCAGATCGCGGATCTCACGGGCACCAGCCTTACCAACGCAAAGTCGCGCGTGTTCCGCGCACGACAGAAGATCAGGAAGCTGCTGGAGCCGAGCATCAAGGAACTGGACTGATGTCCGAAGTAACAGGATGGCCATGACCATGCCGTATCAACGCCTGCTGAACGATTTCATCGACGGCTCGCTCGACTATCAGGGCGAGGCCGTCCTGTTCGCCGAGCTGGGTGTCAACGACGAGCTGCGTCGCGAGATGAAGACGCTGCTGCTGGTACGTCGCGCGGCATCGAACGATACGCGCGCCTACACGCCGGCACCGGAGTCGGCCGACGCGATCTTCCGCCGCCTCGGCTTCACCGCGGGCATGCCCGGCGCCGAGGAGAGCACGCCGCAAGGCCCCTGGCTTGCGGGAACGCTTCGCACGGTGTTCGGCGGCGTGCTCGGAACGCTCGTTGTGGCGATGGCGCTGCTGCTCTGGAGCGACCGTCCTGACCGCTACGGCGCGGCGGAGCGGGCCGCTGCCGATCGTCCGAACGCCGACGCGATCGCATCGGAGGCAGGTGCGGGCACGACGGCACGCGACGGGCAAACGCTGATCCCCGACGCGATCGCGGCCGTCTACAGTGTCGGCACCGGCCTGACGCCGCAGCTGACGGCCGACTTCACGACGACGGGGCGCACGCCGGGGCGCACGACGGGGCGCACGCCGGCCGACGGCATTTCGCACACGGCTGCCGGGCGCCACATCTCGCGACGCGACGGCACCCTTTTCACACGCAGCGATTCACGGCGCAGCGGAACGCCGATCGCCGCGACGAACCACGCGACCAGACTGCGTCGGGATCTCACGACCGCCGACACGCACGCCGCTGCACGCACGCTTTCGGTGGATCGCGTCGCGTTGCTTCACGCCGACC
>CAZJYH010000087.1:0-3160 GCA_964549365.1 uncultured Alphaproteobacteria bacterium | reverse complement strand
CCCGCCGAGATGCCCGCCGCACTCCGTCGACCGCTGCGGCCGCTCGAAGCCCCGATCGCCCCCGCGAGCGATGCACCGGGCACCGATGCCGTGATGACGGTCACGTATCGCAACGTGGTGATGCGCAACACGCGCACGGCCCCCGCGCAGGTGATACCCACCGCGCTGCCGATCCTGCGCGACAAGGCCGTGGGCCTGTATGCGCGCCTCGGCGACCGCGACCGGGTCGGCATCGAGTTCGGACAGGAAGATTTCTACCAGCGGTACGAGGAGACGCTCGAGAATGGGGACATCATCCAACACGAGCAGGACCCGATTCTCCTCTGGGGAGGCATCGCCTATCGACGCACGCTCATCGAGGCCGGCGGCTTCGCGCCGTACGCGCAGGCGCTCGTCGGCGCCACTCGCAACGGCCCGGCCGGTCGACTCTCACTCGGAGCCGCATTCAGCCTCGCACCCGGGCTGCAGGCCTTCGCTTCGGCGGAGATCAGTGGGCTGGCCTATCGTTTCAACGGCGCGTGGTTCGCCTCGCCGAAGTACGGATTCTCCTACGGTGCATCGTTCGAGTTCTGATGGCATATTCCGACCGGCATATCGCATGAAACGGCATCGACACCATATCGCACGCATCCTCTGCGCGGCTCTCCCGACGGCGGCGCTTCTCGGCTCCTGCGCCTCGCCGCTCGACCCCGAGGTGCCGCGCGTGGACACGCGGATCTTCAACGCCGTGAAGTTCAGGGCGCTCGCGATCAACGCGCGGATCATCCATCCCGGGGATACGACCATGATCCCGGAATGGCGGTACACCGCGGCGCGGCGCACGTGTTCGGTGGACACTGCCCGCGTTTCCCCCTCCTTCGACATGGACTGCGCGCTCGACGGCGTGCCGGACACCGCAGCCGCATGGCTCAAGGGTTTGCGGCTTCATCTGGAATCCGCCCCGGCCGATGCGAGCATGGTGTTCGGGCACGAATCGACGGCGCGCGGCTCGTTGACCGCGACGGTGGTGATCGACGGAGTGGAACGGGTGGTCAATACGAACTACACCGCGAGCGCATCGCTGCAATACACGGACCCGACACACCACGAGGTGCGCGGCACGATCTTCATCGGCGCCGACCGATCCCCCGCCTTCTCGCTCCTGATCGTCGTGAACTTCCGCGCGAACCGCGACTGATCGCGCTCCCGTGACACGAGCCGTTGCTCGGCCGTCTTGTAGGGAACACCGGAGCCCGCCGATGCACGACACGAACAGGGTCAGCAGCTTCACCCATCACCCTTTCACGCATTCGCCGAGGTCGTCACGCAGACGCGACGCCGCATGCCGCCGTGGGGGCCGCATCGTGCGCCGCGCGCTTGCACTGCTGGTGCCGCTATTCGTCGGCACCGCCGCCGCCGCGCAACCGCTCGTCTGGGAGCCGGTCGGCAATCTCGTCGGCGAATTGTACGCAATGGTGACCACGCCCGCCGGCGAGGCCTATGCGTTCGGCATGTTCAGCGTCTTTTACTCGACCGACGCCGGAACGACCTGGCGGCGCATCGACGAAATCGGCGAGACCGACAGCGGCCTTCCGGGCCGGTTCACGGCGGCGACGGTGCTCCCCGACGGGACGGTCGTTGCGGCGCTGGACGGCCTCCAACTCTGGACGTACCGCAACGGAGAGCATGACGACTGGTTGTTTCTCGACGGCAACACCGGTGACGGACCAGTACAGGCAATGACGGCCGGCCCCGACGGCACGGTCCACGCCGTTATCGGCGACGGCGTGTACGAGCTGGCACCTGGCGCGAAGGCATGGCGGACGGAGCATCGCGCGCCCGAGCTGAACGACGCAACGGCCATCCTCTCGGTCGGCAACATCATGCTCGTATCGACACGGAACGGTCTGTTCCGCTCGGCCGACGGCGGCGGCACATGGGCGCGGCCCGGAAGCGGCAGACCGAACCGCGCGATCAACGCCCTCAGCGCCGCGCCGGATGGGGCCGTGTGGGCGGCCGGCCCGGACGGATGGATCGCGCGCAGCCTGGACACCGGCACATCGTGGGAACCGCGCAACGCGACGCTCGCGGCGGAGTACTTCACGTCGATCCTCGGCGACGCCTCGGGTATGGTGACGGCCACAACGGCCGAAGGGAGGGCATGGTGGAGCACGAACGGCGGCGGCGAGTGGCACGCGGCGAACGGACTCCCGGCCGATGCCTCCTGCACGCACGTGTGTCGCGTCGGCGGCGACACATTGCTTGCATGTTCGGGCGTGGAGGGAACGATTCGCTCGACCGACAACGGGCGCACGTGGGGATACGCGAACACCGGCATGTTCCCGGATGGGCTCTCCTCGCTCGTGACCATCGATTCACAGCGGGTCTTCGCCTGCCTGATGAGCACATGGGGCGTAAGCGAAGGGATCGTCTGGTCATCCGACGGCGGCGACCACTGGCGAGACTACACCGGCTCGCTTCGGGGCATGCCGCTCTACTCAACGGCCGTATCGCACAACGGGTTCGTCTTCACGGCGGCGTCGCACGGTGCTCTCTATCGCCGCCGGATCGGCGGAAGCGACGAATGGATGACGGTGATACCGGGCGGGGAGGATCTGTATGCATGGGGAGCGCCGATCGTCTTCACGCCCGCCGGCGGCCCTTCCCGCACGGTGGCATTCATTCCGGACGAGGGAGTCATCCTCTGTTCGACGGACGACGGCATCACCTGGGACAGCGTTCGCGACGCCGACGTCTCAGCGTACCGTTCGCAGGTTGCCGTCACACCCGACGGCAGGATCTTCATCGCCGGAGACAGCGGCCCCCTTTGCATCACGCCGGGCGCGCCCGGAACGAGCACGGTCGAGAGGATCGCGGGCGAGCCGAAGCTCGACGCGTTGATCGCTTTGCCGAGCGGCACGGTGATCGCCGCCGGTAAACGCGTCGGCGATGCCTGCGGCGCCGGCTCGCTCGCTTCGACCGACAGAGGACGCACGTGGCGCGCGCGGCCGGCCGACGGCTATTACTTCGATAAACTCACAACCGACGGCACAGGGAGCACCATACTCGGAGTGTCGGGCGAGACGATGCTCCTCTGGTCGACCGACGAGGGAATCACGTGGCGGAAGAGATACAGCTTCCCGGGGCTTCCCCGTGATATGTATGGACTGGCGATGCTCGG
>CAZJYH010000086.1:0-11662 GCA_964549365.1 uncultured Alphaproteobacteria bacterium | reverse complement strand
CCGTCTCGGAGGAGTCGACGGGCGCCTGCGGGATGCCCCGTGTCCCGGACGTATCGCCGCGCATCAGCCGCGAGAGCCGTTCGCGCCCGTCATCGGTGAGATAGTAGTTCTCGATGAAGTCGCGCATGGCGGAATCGAGGTCCAGCTCGCCGGCGAACGCATCGCAGGATGCCAGCGCAATGAGCACCGAGTCGGCGAGATGGAACGCCCGGGCGTCGCGGCGGTGAATGGTACCGAACAGATAGGACGGGCGCGCCAGTCCGTTGCCGGTGATCTCCCACAGCAGTGTATGCTCCAACTCGGGTTCGGGAAGCGCGGGTTGCGCCGCCACGATGCCGGGGAGCACGCCGAGGAGTACAAGCAGCAACAGGTGACGGAATGCCTTCATCGATCTATCCTGAAGGGCGGAGAGTGCCGCCGTGCGCGCCGTGGGTTCAAAGGGATGGGAACGGATGATCCGTGCGGCCGATCTGCGTGTGCCCGCTCGCGGCTCGCTCCGTGCGTCTCGAATATAAACCACCGGCGGCTCAACACCAGACGAGCCGCGCCGGTTGACCGGAGCGAATCGTCACGATCGCGCGCTGATTGAACCGCCGCGCAAGCCGCACCGCCTCTTGCTCCGCGATGCCGATCACCAGCACGCTGCGCTCGGCCGGCCATCGCCCGTCGTCGCCGATCCCTTCGCCGGGGAGAAACGGCAGCCCCATCCGTTCGATCTCCTGCATCAGCCGGTTCTCCCGCTCCTCGTTCCTCACGGGGTCGTGCGGCAGCTCGCCGATCGGGTTCCACGCGGTGATGAACGCGCAGGCATCGGCGCCGTGCCGCGCGAGCAGCGCGTCGATCTCCGGGCTGGGCGTGCCGATGCGGAGCACGACGCGCCCGGAGGGGAGCCCCACGACGTAGGAGGTTGCGCGGTATGGTGCGTCGTATCGGTTCATCATGCCTTCACGGGTCGGGCGCCGCGTCGTGCCGCTGCGTACGGCCGACGCGTACGGCCGATCCGCGCCGCACACACGGCACGCGGGCCGCACGTGATGTATCCGTTCGATCAGCCGGGAATGATTCGCCGCGAATGATTCGCCGGGAACGGTCGGTCGTTTCCGGCCGGCCGGAAACGACGAGGAGACCGGCGCAATATCGCGCACGGTCTCCCGCATCGGAAATCAAGACGGCGAACGGAGGGTGCCGTCGGGCCGCGATCAGTTGATCTTCAGCAGCTCCACCTCGAAGATGAGGACGGCGTTCGGCCCGATGGGGCCGGTTCCCTGCTCGCCGTAGGCAAGCTCCGACGGGATCACCAGGCGGTACTTGGAGCCGACCTTCATCAGCTTCAACGCCTCGGTCCAGCCGGCGATCACGCCGTTGACCTGGAACGTCACCGGCTGGCCGTGGTCGATCGAGCTGTCGAAGACTGTTCCGTCAACCAGCGTCCCCTTGTAGTGCACCGAGACGCTGTTCGTGTCGCCCGGCATCGGGCCGCTCCCTTCCTTCAGCACTTCGTATTGCAGACCGGACTTGGTGACGATCACGCCCTTCTTCTTCTTGTTCTGCTCGAGATAGGCGACCCCCTCCTTCTTGTTCTTCTCGGCGGCCATCCCACGCTCGGCGGCGGTCTTCTTCTGCTGCCGCTCCTGGAATGCGGCCATGCACGCCTGCATCTGCTCCGGAGTCATGGCCATCGCGCCGCCGGCCACGGCATCCTTGTACCCGGCGAACAGAACGTCGGCGTTGAGGTCGAGGGACTGCTGCTTCACGCTCATTCCCACCTGAATGCCGATCGCGTAGCTGACGCTGTCCTTCTCGGTCTTCAACTGCACCTTCGGCTGCGCCACCGCAGCCACCGTCACGGCGCCGAACAACGTCGCCGCAAGTATGAATCGCTTCATTGGTCGATACTCTCCTATGGTATTGTTCGAGTGTGTGTTGTCGATCGCAATCATGTTGATCAAATGTCTCCGGGGTCGCATTCACGGCGCCCACGGCGTACAGGGACCGCGGCGTATCGCCCGGGTTTAGCCTACCTCGCCTTCGCGATCCCCACCAGCTCGGCGTCGTAGACCAGGAGCGAGCCCGGTGGAATCCTTCCATCGGGTGACGCATGCAATCCGTAGGCATACTCCGGCGGTATGTACAGGCGCCAGCGGCTCCCGACGTTCATCTGTTCCAGCGCCTCGCGAACGCCCTGCAGCAGCGACGCCATCGGCACGGCGGCGGGGTTCTCCTCCTCCAGATTCGCCGCCGCCTCGCGTCCGTCGACGAGTGAGACGCGGTAACGGAGGACCACGCTCTGCCCCGTCTTCGGCCGGCGCTTGCCGGTGCCGGGCTTCAGAATCTCGTACTGCACGCCGTTGGGAAGAACCTTCACGAGCGAGCGCTTGCGGTTGTCGGCAAGAAACGCCGCCGCGCGAAGTTCGTTGGCCTCCCCGAGCGCGCGCAGGCTGTCGGCGGCCCAACGGCGCCGCGCGTCGGCCATCGACACGGTAGCATGTTGCAGACGAATCTCCAGCGTCCGCGCAACGTTCGGGGCGAGGCGGTGGATTCCGCGCGCGCGATCGGCGATCCCCTCGGCCACGAGATCCGGCTCGAAGGCGAGGCCCGTCAGTTTCGCCAGGCGATCGAGCGCCGCGCCGACGGCGGTGCCGAGCTGCCTGCTCGCCGCCTCGGGCTGCGTCCAGTCGAGGCCGCGCATGCGCGCATCGATCGCCGAATCGCTCAGTGCAGGGGCCGCGCCGCGGGCCTGGGCGATCCCCTCGGCAAGCGAGCGCCTGACCACCGGCAGCGAGTCGCCGCCCCGCAGCTCCTTCGCGTAGCGTATCACCATCACGCCGCCGACGTAGCTCAGGCTGTCGTTCAGCGTGCGCAGCTCACGCTCCTGCGCGGGAAGCACGGCCGAGCACGCGAGAAGCGTGAGCAGGACCGCGGGGATCGTATTTCTCATGGGCATCATCATCTCGGCGTTCTCATGGTATCGCAGGCACCGGCTCGACGCGTCGCCGCGCCGGTCATTCCAGAATTTCGAGCAGCGTGATGTCGAAGATAAGAACCGCGCCGGGCTCGATCTTCGTACCGGGCGGCGGCGTCGCGCCGTAGCCGAGATCCGGCGGGATCCACAGGCGCCACGTGCTTCCCACCTTCATCAACTTCAGGGCCTGCGCCCAACCCGGAATAACTCCGTCTACGTGGAAGACGGCCTCACCGTTCGGCTCGGAGCTGTCGAATTCCGTGCCGTCGAGGAGCGTCCCCCGGTAGCGTACGCGGACACGATCGTTCGCACGGGGCCTGCGCCCCTTCCCCTCGGTTGCCACCCGGTACTGCAGGCCGCTTGCCGTGGTCTTGACGCCGGGCTGACGGCGGTTCCGCCGCAGGAACTCCTCGGCCTTCGCCTCGTTGGCATCGGCCAGTTTCTGATTGCGCTCGGCCTCCCGCTGCAATTTTGCCTGCTGCTTCCCCATCAACATGGTCTGAAATCCCATCAACACCTGTTGCGCCGTCGAATCGCTCATGGTCGTGCGCGCGGCCAGCCTGTCGCGGATGCCGGCGGCGAGGATGTCCGGGTCGATACGGATCGAGTCATCCATCATCCCCTTGCCGATGTTCATGCCGATGGCATAACTCGCGCTGTCCTCGGACGTCCTGAGCACCGGGGATGTTCGTGAGGAGTCCGTCTGCGCACGAAGCGCGGGCCCGACCGCGAGGAGGGGAAGCGCGAGCAGCAATGCGGTTCGAAGAAGACGTCCTGTGTTCATGTCGGGTTCCCGTGTGAACCGATCGGGGTTGACAAGCCGGAGCCCCGGTGTTCCGGTCCGTTCATACAACGAGACGGGGAGCGCTCCCGGCGTGGAAGCGCTCCCCGTGGGGAATGTATCAATGCTCGCGTGAAGCGGGCAATTCGAACGGTCGGTTACTTGCCCTGCGGCGGAGCCGGGGCTGCGGGTGCGGCCTCGGCGGCGTCCTTCTTCACGATCTCGATCAGCTCCACTTCGAAGATGAGGAGATCACCGGCGCCGATCTTACCACCCGGCGGCGGATTCATGCCGTAGCCGATATCCGGCGGGATCCACAGACGCCACTTGCTGCCGACCTTCATCATCTTCAGCGCCTCGGTCCAGCCCGGAATCACGCCGCTCACGTTGAACGTGGCGGGCCCGTTCTTCTCGGAGCTGTCGAAGACGGTGCCGTCGATGAGCGTTCCCTTGTAGGCAACCTTCACGTTGTCGTCGGCCTTCGGCATCGGGCCGGTTCCCTCGGTGAGCACCTCGTACTGCAGGCCGCTTGCGGTGGTCTTGACGTTCGGCTTCGCCTTGTTCCCTTCGAGGAACGCCGTCGCCTTCTTCTTGTTCCCCTCACCGGCCTTGTTCATGCGGTCCTGCTGACGGCGCATCTTCTCCTGCTGCTTCTGCATCAGCTTGGTCTGGAACGCCATCAACACGTTCTGCGCGATGGAGTCCTTGAACTGCGGCTTGCCGCCGAACGCGTCGCGGATGCCGTCGGCGAGAATGTCCGGATCGATGTTGATCGAATCGTTCTTCATCCCCTTGCCGATATTCATGCCGATGGCGTAGCTGACGCTGTCGTCGGCATTCTTGAAGGTGTGCGACGAGCCGCTGCCGCCGCCGACCTTATCCTGGCAGGCCGTGAGCAGAACGCCCAACGCCAGCACTGCGATGATCCGTTTCATTGCTTCAGTTTCTCCTACTTTGATAGATATATGTCGTGTGCGATTCGATGAGTTGAGCGGGTATGCCGGCACGTGCGGGCCTATCGATGATCCCTGAACCTTCCGTGCCGAAAAAACGAGCCGCTACAATACCACAAGAAATCCAGACGGACAACAGCCAATCGGTATCGATAGCGGGTCGGTTTGACCGGGCATGTACCGTCAGAGCCGGGATGTCATTCCGATGCGATGCGGAAGAATCCCGCCATGCCGGTTGGTACGGCGAGCTCCCTCTCCTGCGGCTCAGGACGACCCGTCCGGGATCTCCGCAGCCGGATTCATCAACGCAATCCGCCGGCGCCTCGGCATCGAGTGCATCGTGCCTCCTGCCGCATGTTCGCACGGTCGGCGCCTCGAATCGCCGCCGCCGCGAGGCCGGCCCGGCGGGTGCCGGGGCATGGCGGGGACGTTCCGTGGAAGCATCGGCACACGATACATTCGCCCGTGAGTATCAGGCGTACTGCGTCCCCGGCGGGCGCAGTGCAACCATTCTTGAGGGTTGATTGTAACGGTTTCCGCCGTATCTTTTCCCTCCCGATTCCCGCAATCGACGCCCGATGCACGTGAGGTCCAAAACGTACCGTGCATTGCGTGGTTCTCGATCCGGCATTCCTTCCCCACAATGGCATGGTATCCGGATCGTGGATGGAAACGGCAATATCTCCTCCCGTTGCACGCATCTCGCCATCCGTCGGCATCCCCCCGATGCGCCCTGACGCCGAGGTTCCGTCACATGAACGAACGCTCGTTGAGCGCCCAGCCAATTCGGAATTCGACATGAAACGACTTCCCCTCCTTACGCTGTTGTTCCTTGCAGTTGTGTGCGTCGCCGTCGATGCACAGGTCGGACACGAAGGACCGCTTGCCGGCATCTTCCAGAGCCGATCGCGCCCTGCATTCACCGCCCGGCCGATCCCGACGGCGGCGGCGTTTTTCACGATCGATCCGTCGGCGTTCGACCGCATGGCCGGCAGCGGCGCCGGGCCGGTTGCGATCAACGGATTCCATCTCACCGACACGCGCGTCGTGAACCTGACGCTGGAGCGCTTCAAGGTGCTGGCCGACGACGCCCGCATCGTCGAGGGGCGCATGAGCGGGGGCGATCGCCCCGCGGTGATCGATCCGGGCATCTTCCTGAAAGGGAGCGTGGAGGGCGTCCCCGGCTCGTTCGTCTACTTCGCCGTCTTCCGCGACTACTGCACCGGATACATCGAGATCCCGGAGGGGGCGGCCCGCGTGCGGTACAGCGTCGCGCCGCTCGAACTCGCCGAGGGGCTGCCGTCGCTGATGGTGACCTACAACGAGCAGCAGGCGCTGGCGTTGCAGCCGGCGCAGTTCCTGGCCAAGGGGGACTGGGGATGCGGCGCCGAGACCGTGCCCGGATACGGCGATGGGGTGAAGCGCGCCTTCGAGACGATGGAACGCGCAACGGGGAAGGGGGGGAAGAACGCCCCGCGCACGCAGAGCAACACCATCCTCGCCGTGCAGATCGCATTGGAGGGTGACTCCGCCTTTTACGTGGCGCACGGCCGCAACCTGTCGCGCGCCGCGAACTACGCGCTGACGGTGATCGGCGCGATGTCCGCGATCTATCAGCGCGACCTGAACACGATCGCGCTGGTTCCCTACCTGCGCATCTGGACCGGAGCCGACCCGTACCCCGGCACGAACACCGGCACGCTGCTGCCGCAGGTGCGCACCTACTGGATGACCAACATGGCCGCCGTCTCGCGCACCATGGTGCACGTGTTCGGCGTCTCGGCCATCGGCGGCGGCATCGCCTACCTCAACACGCTCTGCAACAGCAGCTTCGGCTACGCGGTCTGCGGCCTGAACAACAACGTCACGTACCCGACCACGGCATACGTGTGGGACAGCGACGTGACCTCGCACGAGACGGGGCACATCTTCGGCTCGCCGCACACGCACTCGTGCACGTGGGCGCCGGCGATCGATTCGTGCTACACGGCCGAGGGGAGCTGCTTCGCCGGCACCAGCCCGCGCACGGGAACCATCATGAGCTATTGCCACCTGACGGCATTCGGCACGCTGTTGAACTTCCATCCGCGCGTCGCGACGCTGATGCGCACCAACGTGGAGGCGGCGGGCTGCGCCGGCGCGTTCGGCAACACCAACGCCAACGATGTCGCGGTGGGGACGATCCAGGTGCCTGCCACCGGCGGCGCGTACGCGTCGGGGGCGTCGTTCACGCCGCAGGCGGTGTTCCGCAACGCGGGCACGAACACGCAGACCAACCTGTCGGTGAACATCACCATCAGGGACTCGCTCGGCGTGCAGGTCTACTCCAACAGCCAGACGATCGGCTCACTCGCGCCGGGCGCCTCGACGAGCGTCAGCTTCGCGGCCACGTCGATCGCAACCATCGCACGGTACAACGTTACCGCAACGATCACGCTGGCGAGCGACGGCTTCCAAGCCAACAACACCATGGTGCGTCCGTTCGAGATCGTCTCGAGCGTGACCGGCTCGGTGACGGTGACCGCACCGAACACCGCGGTGGTGTTGCGGGCGGGAACAACCACGAACATCACCTGGAGCACCACCGGCGGCCTTGCCAACGGGCGCATCGACTTCTCGCCGGATGACGGCGCAACGTGGTACACGGTCCGCTCCGATCTCGGCCTTGCCGCCGGCTCGTACAGCTGGCTGGTGCCGGCGTTCGCGACAACGCGCGCACGCATACGCGTCGCCGATCGCGACAACGCCGCGACATACGACATGAGCGACGTTGCCTTCACGATCTCGACCGTCTCGATCGACTACCAGTGGGCACGACGGGCGGGGAGTCCGCTCGCCGAGGAAGCGCGCGGCGTGGCGACCGATACGCGCGGCAACGTCTACATGGCGGGCACGTTCTCCGACTCGCTGCTGGTCGATTCCACGTGGCTGGTATCCGCCGGCGGCACCGACGCGTTCGTGGCGAAGTACACGCCGGGAGGCTCGCTCATCTGGGCGCGCCGGTTCGGCGGCGCCTCGAACGACTCCGCGTTCTCGGTGGCGATCGATGCGAACGGCAACGCCTACGTGGTGGGAAGCTTCATCGGCACGGCCACGGTGGGCGCAACGCCTCTCGTGAGCAGCGGCGATGCGGATATCGTGATCGCCAAGTTCGATGCCAACGGCAACGCGACGTGGGCCGTCCGCGCGGGCGGTGCCGGGCGCGATCAGGCGCGGGCGGTCGGCGTGGACAACGCCGGCAACGCCTACATCGGCGGCACGTTTGCCGGTTCGGTCACGTTCGGCGGAACCACGCTTACGGCAACGGGGATGAACGATGCGTTCATCGCGCGCTGCGCCCCGGCCGCCGGAACGTTCGACTGGGCCGCGCGCGGCGGCGGCGCGGACATGGATGAGGCCTACGGCATCGGGGTCGACGGCACGGGCAACTGCGCCATCACCGGACGATACCGCGTATCGGCCACGTTCGGCGCAACGACGCTTGCCGGCAGCGCCGGAGATGACGGTTTCGTTGCCCGCTACAACAGCAGCGGCACCTTCCAATGGGCGGCCTCGGTGGTCGGCTCCGGCGCGGAAGACGGCCGCGGCGTGGCGATCGACGCAAGCGGCAACGTGATCTGGACGGGAACGCATTCCGGCACGGTCAACTTCGGCACCACCGTGGTGGCGAACGGCGGCGGCCGCGACTGCTTCATCGCGAAGTATTCGAGCGGCGGCTCCATTCAATGGGTGCGGCCGTTCGGCGGCACAAGCGACGACTACGCAAACGCCCTGGCGGTTGATGCCGCCGGCAACGCCTATGTCGGCGGTTACTTCACCACGCAGATGCGCGTGGCGGAGCTGACGTTGAGCGCGAACGGCGGCGCGAGCACCGACGCCTTCGCCGTGAAGTTCGCCCCCGACGGCTGGCCCGACTGGGCCCAGCGCGGCGGCGGGACCAGGGCCGAAGAGGCCTGGGGCATCACGGTCAACGGCACGGGCGAAAACGCCTACACCGTGGGGCGCTTCACGTACACCACGCCGGTCGACCAGCCGAGCATCATCGGCGGCGACACGTTGGCGGGCCGCGGCGTCACCGACGCGTTCGTTGCGCGGCTCGGCACCTTCCGCATCACGAACCCGCGCGAGCGCCAGGAGCTGCGCGTCGGCGATGTGACGGCGATCATGTGGACGCCGATGTCGGCCGTGAACGTGAAGCTGGAGTTCTCCACCGACAACGGCGCCACGTGGAGCACGATCACGAGCTCCACCGCGAACACCGGAACCTATTCATGGACGGTGCCGGTGGCGTTCACGCAGCTTGGGGTGATACGCGTTACCGACGTCGACAATCCGGCGATCAACGGCGCGGCGTGGAGCGGCACCTTCCGCATCACGTCCACGCTGCCGCCGACGGGCCTGACGGCGACGCCGCACAACGGCTCGGTGGATCTGGTCTGGACCGCTCCGGGCGGGCCGACGCCGACATCCTACGCGATCTATCGCACGGCGCTTCCGGCGGCGGTCCCCGCAAGTCTGACGCCGGTGGCGACCGTGGCGGGGAATCAGACCGCATGGACCGACGCGAGCGTCGTCAATTGCACGGAGTATGCCTACGCCGTCAAGTCGTTGATGGGCGCCAACGAGTCCGTCTTCTCCAACCTGGACTCGGCGCGCCCCGAGGCGCCGAGGTTCCTGAACCCGACCGCCCCGATGATGAACGAGCGCATCCCGGCCGGCACCAACCAGACGATTCGCTGGAACACCTCCGGCTGTCTCGACAGCGTGCGCATCGAGTTGTGGACGCAGCGCACGGGGACGTGGGCCACGGTCACCGCGCGCGTTCCGAATACGGGAGCCTATCAGTGGGCGGTTCCGCAGGTGGCGTCGACGCGCGCGATGCTGCGCCTGACCGCCACCAACGACGGAACCGTGATCGGGCGGGTGGATACGTTCGCGATCTGCAGCGCCAGCGCGACGATCGTTCCCAGCGGACCGGGCCAGTTCTGCGAGGGGGACAGCGTGGTGCTGCTGGCCCCGCCGGGCTTCGTGACGTATGCATGGTCGAACGGCGCCACAACGCAGCGCGTCGTGGCCCGGGTGACCGGCAGTTATTCGGTTTCGGTGAGCGACAGCGCCGGCTGTACCGCCAGCTCCGCCGCGTTCGATGTCCTCGTGAACCCGGCTCCGCGCCCGCGCGTTCGAGTGGTTGCGGGGACGCCGACGATCTGTGAAGGGGACAGCGTGACGCTCGATGCAGGCGACGGATACACGGCGTACCTCTGGTCCAACGGCGCGACGACGAAGGCGATCACGGTGCACTCGGCCGGGACGTATTACGTGCGCGTCGGCAACGCCGGCGGATGCGGCGGCGGGTCGGATTCGGTAATCGTGACGGTGAACCCGAATCCGCGGCCGAAGCTCACGGCGCTCGGCCCCACACAGATCTGCGAGGGGGACAGCGTGGTGCTGGATGCCGGCGACGGCTACGTTGCCTACATCTGGTCCAACGGCAGCAACATGCGCAAGCTGACGGTACGGCAGTCCGGCACGTACTACGTGCGCACGGCCAACGCGGCGGGCTGCCCGAGCCGTTCGGATTCGATCGTGGTGTCGGTGGTGGGCGCTCCGCAGCCGGTCGTTACCGCGTTCGGGGGAACGACGCTCTGCCAGGGGGACAGCGTGATGCTGGACGCCGGGCCGGGCTACGGAAGCTATCGCTGGTCCAACGGGGCAACCACGCAGCGGATCGTCGTCCGGCAGGCGGGAAGTTATACCGTGACGGTCTCCTCCGGAAGCAACTGCAGCGGGACGTCGACGCCGTTGACGATCACGGTGAACCCGAAGCCGGCGAAGCCCTCGATCTCGCAGACCTCCTCCGGCGACTCGCTGATCTACAACGGCGTGGGAGGGCGTATCTCGTGGCGGCGGAACGATACGCTGGTCGGCGGCGCGGAAGGTCGTGCCCTTGCCGCCCCGACGCCCGGACGCTACACCGTGACGGTGACCGACGGCAACGGATGCTCGGAGACATCGGATCCGATCGACGTGAACCTCGAGTCGGGCGTTGGTCTGGCCGAGACGGGCGATCGTACACTGATGATTCATCCGAACCCGACCGTGGGCCTGCTCACGTTCGAGGCGGACATCCCCGCCGGCACGCCGCTGCGAGCGGTGCTGACGGACATGAGCGGGCGCGAGGTGATGCGCGTGGAGGCCGTGGCGACCGCGGGCGGGTATCATCGCACGCTCGACATCAGCCGCCTCCCATCGGGTGCCTACCTGATCGACGTGCGCGCGGGCCTGCGCAAGTGGACCCGCACGGTGGTGAAGCAGTAGCCTCGCATTTTCCGATTCAACAACGCATGGATCGAAGCACGGCCCGGTCGGAAGTTCTTTCCGGCCGGCCGTACGATTGAAGTGCGGGATGTATGGCGCAACGGCCCGCGTCCCGTGCGATTCGCGAACAACAACCGTACCCATGAACCCCATGCCGGAACGAACCCCAGCCGAACGGATCTCCCTTTCACCGGAGCAGATGCGCGCTCTTGGGCACGCCGTCGTCGATCAGATCGTGCGGCACATGAGCACGCTGGGCACCGAGCGCGTGCACACGATGACGCCGCGCCCCGAGATGGAGCGCTTGCTCCGCGAGCCGCTCCCGGAGCAGGGGAACGCGCCGGAGGAGGTGCTGGAGTTCGCGATGCGGACGATGTTCAACAGCGTGGGGCACGCGGATCATCCGCGCTTCTTCGCCTACGTACCGGGGCCCGGCAACTTCGTGGGCGCGATGGCCGATGCGCTCGTCGCCGGGTTGAACATCTTTGCGGGCTCGTGGGCGATGGCCTCCGGACCGGCGCAGGCGGAGCTGGTGACGGTGGAGTGGCTGCGTGAGATCTGCGGACTTCCGGAGGGTGCCGGCGGACTGTTCGTGAGCGGCGGATCGATGGCGAACCTGACGGCGCTGGCGCTCGCACGATCGGCGCG
>CAZJYH010000085.1:0-11706 GCA_964549365.1 uncultured Alphaproteobacteria bacterium | reverse complement strand
GCGATCGCGCGCGCCGTCGCGAAGCGGCCGGAAGTGCTCCTCTGCGACGAGCCGACCGGCGCGTTGGACTATGCCACCGGGAAGCTCGTGCTGGAGGTGATCGAGCGCGTCAACCGCGAGATGGGGACCACCACGGTGGTCATCACGCACAACGCGGCGATCGCCGCCATGGCCGACCGCGTGGTGCGCATGCGCAGCGGCTGCATCGTTGAAACAACGGCCAATGCCGTAAAGGCCGCTCCGGCCGATCTCGAATGGTAGCTCTCCGGCCATGACCGCACTGAACCGCAAACTGCTTCGCGACCTGGTGCACCTCCGTGGGCAGATGCTCGCGGTGGTGGCGGTGGTGATGTGCGGTGTTGCGGCGTATGTGACGATGGTGAGCGTCTTCTACTCACTGCGCGCCACGCGGGCTTCCTACTACGATCGCTATCGGTTCGCCGATCTGTTCGCCACGGTCAAGCGGGCACCGGAGGATGCCCTCGAGAAGCTCGGGAACATCCCCGGAGTTGCGCGCGCCGAGTCGCGGATCGTGATGGACGTGACGCTCGACGTGCCCGGCCTGAACGAGCCGGCCACCGGTCGGCTGGTGTCGATACCGGAGCGCCGCGCGGCGATGCTGAACGATCTGTACATCCGCACCGGCGGCTACGTGGAGCCGGGGCGAAGCGATCAGGCGATCGCCAGCGAGGCGTTCGCCGCCGCGAACCATCTGCGCGTGGGTGATTCGCTCGGAGCGGTGATCAACGGAACATGGCGTCGGCTGCGGATCGTCGGCATTGCGCTCTCTCCGGAGTATGTGTACGAGTTCCGCGGGAATGGCGCGCTCTTTCCGGACAACCGGCGCTTCGGCGTGTTGTGGATGAGCCGGCCGGCGATGAGCGCCGCCTTCGACATGGAGGGGGCGTTCAACGACGTCGCGATTCGGCTGCGTCCCGGCACGCGCGAGCAGGACGTCATCGACCGGATGAACCGGGCGCTGGAGCGTTACGGATCGTTCGGCGCGTACGGCCGCTCCGAGCAGATCTCCGCGCGCTTCCTTGCCGACGAGCTTTCGCAGTTGAAGGCGAACGCGCTGGTGATCCCGGTGATCTTTCTCGGCGTTGCCGCGTTCCTGCTGCATATCGTGCTGTCGCGACTGGTCGGCACGCAGCGCGATCAGGTGGCGGTGTTGAAGGCGTTCGGCTACGGCAACCGCGCCGTCGGCCTGCACTATCTGAAGTTCGCGCTGGCCGCGGTGCTGGTCGGCGCCGGGGTCGGCACGCTGCTCGGCATGTGGATGGGGGCCGGGCTCACGGAGTTGTACACGCAGTTCTATCGCTTCCCGATCCTGCGTTACGAGGCGAGCCCCGCGGTGATCGTCTACGCCGTGCTCATCGGTGTGGGCGCCGCGGTGCTCGGAGCGTTGTCGGCGGTGCGCCGCGCGGTGAGCCTTCCGCCGGCCGAGGCGATGCGCCCCGAGACGCCGCCGCGCTTCAAGCCGGGCCCGCTCGAAAGCCTCGGCCTTGCCCGTCTGTTGTCGGCGAGCACGCGCATGGTGCTCCGCAATCTGGAGCGCAATCCGGGGAAGGCGTTCGTCACATCGCTCGGCATCGCGCTCTCGGTGGCGATCCTCGTCACGGGCTATTGCTCGTACGATGCGGTGAACTTCATGAACGACATGCAGTTCCGCACGGTGCAGCGCGAGGATGTGTCGGTGATGTTCAACGCGCCGCGCCCTCCGCGCGCGATGTATGACCTGGCGCACCTGCCGGGCGTGGTGCGCGCCGAGCCGTTCCGCGCCGTCGCCGCGCGTGTCCGCTTCGAGCATCACGAGCGCCAGCTTGCGGTGATGGGCCTTCAGCCGAACGCGGAGCTCCGCCGCATCGTGGACCAATCGTATCATGTGATCGGCGTCCCCGCCGAGGGCGTGGTGTTGACGAAGAAGCTGGCCGAGATGTTCGGGCTGAAGTCGGGGGACACGCTCACCGTGGAGGTATTGGAGGGGGCCCGCCCGGTGCGACGGCTGGTGGTGAACGGCCTTGTCGATGAGCTGCTCGGCCTGTCGGTGTACATGGAGATCGGCTCGCTGAACCGGATGATGGGGGAGGGGAGCACGATCTCCGGCGCGTTCGTGGCGATCGACCCCCTGCGCGAACAAGAGCTGTACGAGCGCCTGAAGCACACGCCCGCGGTGGCGGGCGTGGTGGTGCGGAAGGCAACGCTGGAGAGCTTCGAGAAGACGATCGCCGAAAGCCAGGGGATATCGCGCAGCGCGTTGATCCTGTTCGCCAGCGTGATCGCGATCGGCATCGTCTACAACAGCGCGCGCATCGCTCTGTCGGAACGCGGGCGCGAGCTTGCCAGCCTGCGCGTGCTCGGCTTCACGCGCCGCGAGGTGGCCGCGATGCTGCTCGGCGAGCAGGCGGTGCTCACGGTGCTGGCGATCCCGCTCGGATCGGCGCTCGGATACGTCTTCGCGTGGCTGGTGATGCTGAGCGTGGAGAACGATCTGTACCGCTTTCCGCTGGTGATCTCGGGGACCACGTACGCCTCGGCCGCCGTCACGGTGGTGATCGCATCGCTCCTCTCCGCCCTGCTCGTGCGCAGGCGGCTGTACCGTCTCGATCTGATCGAGGTGCTCAAAACCCGGGAATGAGGCTATTGGAATCAATGGCATGAAGAAGCTTTGGAAGAGAATCATCTGGATCGCGATCGGCGCGGTCATCGTTGTGTTGCTGGTGTTCGCGTTTCTGCCGAAGCCGGTCACCGCGGACGTCGAACGCTGTGTGCGCGGCCCGCTGCAGGTGACGCTCGAGGCCGAAGGGCGCACCCGCGTGCATGATCTGTTCGTGGTGACCGCCCCGGTCACCGGACGTCTTGCGCGCGTCGTACTGAACGAGGGGGACGTGGTGGTTGCCGGAGCGACGGTTGCCACGATAACTCCGCCGACGCTCGATCCGTTGCAGCGGAAGGAACTGGAGGGGCGCATCTCGGCCGCCGAGGCGAACATGCGTCAGGCCGGAAGCGCGGTGGATCGGATCGCCGTATCGCTGGCGCAGGCACGGCGCGAAGGGGAGCGGGCCGCGATGCTGGAGGATGCAGGGTCGATCGCGAGGCAGGATCGCGAGCGGGCCGAGGCCGCGGTGACAGCAACGGAGAAGGAACTGGAGGCCGCGCGATATCGGGCGCAGGCGGCCGCCTACGAGGCCGCGATCGCGCGCGCGGGGCGTGGGGCGTACCTCGGCGGCGAACGCGTGGTGCTGCGCGCCCCCGCCGCCGGCCGTATCCTGCGCGTGCTGGAGCGGAGCGAGCGCCTGGTGCCGGCCGGATCGCCCATCATGCAGATCGGCGACCCCTCCGGACTGGAGATCGTGATCGACATCCTCTCCTCCGATGCGGTGAACCTCGCGCCCGGCATCGCCGTGCAGATCGTGGGGGCCGAGGGGGAGAAGCCGCTGCGCGCGCGGGTGAAATATGTGGAGCCCTCCGCCTTCACGAAGGTCTCGGCGCTCGGCATCGACGAGCAGCGCGTGAACGTGATCGCGGAGTTCGTAGATCTGCCGCGTAACTTCGGCGACGGCTTTCGTGTGGATGCGCGCATCGTGTTGTGGGAAGGGGAGCGCGTGCTGAAGGTGCCGACCAGCGCGCTCTTCCGCAGCGCGGGGAAGTGGAGCCTGTTCGTGGTGGAGGACGGGAAGGCGCGTCGCGTCGGCGTGGAGATCGGCCGGCGCAACGCGTTCGAGGCCGAGGTGACCTCGGGCCTGCGCGAGGGGGCCGAGGTGATCGTGCATCCATCGGATCAGATCGCCGACGGCGTGAGCATCGAGCGCGCCCCGGCCGACGGCAACAGCGCGGCTCGATGACGAGGCGTACGCCTTCCTCGGTGCTTCGGCGGACGTCGATTCGATACCGGCCGGTACTCTCAACCAACAATCAAGGAGAACGCGAGCGATGATGAACGGTGCACATCTCCACCTGCTTTTGAATCATGTCCCCGTGCTCGGTGCGGTCTTCGGCGTATTTCTGCTGGTGATCGCGGCGCTGCTCCGCAAGACGGACATCTTCCGCGCGGGCCTGCTGCTGATGGTTGCGGCGGCCCTGACCTGTATCCCCGCGTATCTCACCGGCGAGCCGGCCGAGGACGTGGTGGAGGGGCAGCCCGGCGTCACCGAACAGTTCATCCATCCGCACGAGGAGGCGGCGGAGTGGGCGCTCATCGCCGTGGAGGTCGCCGGCGTGGCGGCGTTGGCGGGGCTGGTGCTGTACCGTCGTGCCGAGCGAATCCCGGGCTGGTATATCGGCGTCGCCGTGTTGACCGGAGCGTTGGCGACGGCGGCGCTGGCGCGCACGGCGCTGCTCGGCGGCGAGGTGCGGCACACCGAGATCCGCGCGGGGGCCGCTGCCCCGGCAAAGCCGGACGGCGACTAGGCATTGCGCGGGCGGGTTGAACCGCGCGTCGTGCCCATGTTGTGTGCTGTGTCGGGTGTTTCTACGGTGTGCCGGAGAGTTCTACTCCGGCACCCGGATGTACCGGACAGGAACCGGTCGCGGAGTCAACTCCGCGACAACACGCCGAAACCTGCGTTGTGCCGAAACCCATCGAGTCGTGCCGGAGCCATTCTCCGGCACGCGTCGTTCGAACCCCGGACACCACCGTATCCATCCATACCTGCCGTCGCTCTATCGTGATTCGAAACTTCTTTGTACTATTGTCGTAGTACAATGGTGAAATGAGCAATCTCTTCCGTATCGACCCCGCCGATCCCACGCCGATCCACGCACAGCTGGAACGGAGCATTCGCATGGCGATCGCCTCAGGGCGTCTCGCGCAGGGCGATCAGCTCCCAACCGTGCGCCGGCTTGCCGTGGAATTGCGGATCAATGCGAACACGGTGGCGAAGGTATACGCGGAGTTGGAGCGTGCCGGCGTTGTGGCCACGCGGCGGGGAGTGGGGACGTTCGTGGTGGGGACCTCGCGCAAGGCGGCCGACGCACGCGATCTGGAGCGCAGGCTGAACGCGTTGGAGGAACGGTTCCTCGTCGACGCGGCGGCGCTCGGATACACGGTGGAGGAGATTCTCGACCATCTCAACAAACGACGCAGGTAAGGAGTTTACCGCAATGGCAGAGAAAGAGTCGGTGAAGATTGGGCGCAACGTGCCCGCATCACGGACGATGCCGCGCACGAACATCGTGGCGATGCTGATGTTTCTGGTCCCAATCGCGCTCGGGGCGGCGGCAACGGTCGCCGAGCGCAATCCGTTGTACGTAGTTGCCGCATTCGTGCTGGGGTTTGTCCTGGCGCAGAGCCCGAAGGTGGCACGCCAGTGGGAACGCGCCATCGTGCTGAGGCTCGGGCGCTTCATCGGCCAGCGTGGGCCCGGGTTGTTCTGGGTGATACCGTTCATCGACACGGTGCCCAACTGGGTCGATCAGCGCGTTATCACCACAAGCTTCGCGGCCGAGGAAACCCTCACCTCCGACACCGTGCCGGTGAACGTGGACGCCGTCCTGTTCTGGATGGTATTCGATCCCGAGAAGGCGGCGCTCGAGGTGCAGGATTACGCGCAGGCCGTCAGCTGGGCGGCGCAGACCGGTCTGCGGGATATCATCGGCCGCACGTCGCTGACCGATCTGCTTCGCGGCCGTGAGCTGATCGAGGACGAGCTGCAGAAGCTGATCGACGAGCGCTCGACGCCGTGGGGCGTGACCGTGCAATCGGTGGAGATGCGCGACGTGGTGATCCCGGCCGTACTGCAGGACGCGATGTCGCGCGAGGCGCAGGCATCACGCGAGAAGCAGGCGCGGATCATTCTCGGCCAGGCCGAGCTGGAGATCGCGCATCTGTTCGATGAGGCCTCGCGCTCGTATCACGACAATCCGACCGCCCTGCACCTGCGCGCGATGAACATGCTCTACGAGGGGTTGAAGGAGAAGGGGGCGCTGATGCTCGTACCGAGCACCGCCGTCGAGTCGATGGGGATGGGCGGGCTGCTCGGCGCCGCCGCCATGCGCCAGCAGAGCCTTGCCACGGGGGATGCGGTGCCCGCGATCGGGACGCCCCCACCGCCGGCATCGCCCGCCGCGCCTTCAGCATAGAGGGGGCGTGAGCGCGCAGGAGGCGTGATGCCGAATGCCGTCGGATCGGGGGGCGCAGATGATGTTGATGGTGATGGGAAGAGCTGTTCGCAGCCCTTCCCATCGTCGTTCCGGGAGGGACGGACGAGCCCGTGCGCGCGGCGGAGCGGCCGGCGTGGGGGCGTCGGGGTGGCGGGGGACGATCCCCGGCGGCGTGCGCGGGCGTGATGTTCGCGTGATGATCGCGGAAGAAAAGGCTTGCGCCGAGGTGTTCATCTGATTACCTTTGCATCGTTCATTCAGCACAACAACCGACAATCACACGTTGATGCAAGGGCCGAGTCGTGAGACTCGGAGGCACATGCCGCGTTCGTTCCGATTTGCGTTCATGCCGATCCACGCCGGATGCGTGGGGCCGTCGCGTACGATGATCGCGTACGATGATCGTGTGCGACAATAACACGCGACGATGGGAAGGATGTGTCGTCGGCCACCACTTCAACCGATACGCTCAACAAGGCGCGCGGCGCCGACGGAGAGACCACCATGCGGGAGATTGCCGCATATGCAGACGATGGGCCGGCCACGTTCCGGATGCACGGAGCGGCCGCGGTTCAATCAGCACGCGAGGGGGCACCGGTCGCATTCCTCGGCCATGCTTCGCGCGGTCCGGAGGGGACCGCGACGGAGGTGCGTTCCTTCGAGGACTATGTGAACGTCTTCGGCGGTCCCTGCGCCGAGAGCACGATGGGCCATGCCGTGCGGCACTTCTTCATCAACGGTGGTTCGCGTGCGGTGATCGTGCGGATCGTCGGCGATCGCCCGGCCGCGAGCGGCGGCGCCGGCGAACGGCTTCCGAGCGAACGGGACTATCGCGGCGATCGGGCGAGCGGCTCAGGGCTGCATGCGCTCGACGCCGTGGGGCGCTTCTCGCTGCTCTGCGTGCCGCCGATGACCGACGCGAAGGGAACGCCGCGCGACTTCAGCGGCCGATTCTGGAACGCGGCGATCGAGTACTGTCGGGGACGCGGCGCCATGGTGATCGTGAACCCCGGAGCCGCGTGGCGCACGGCGCGCGACGTTGCCGAGGCCGCGCTGCCGGATGATCCGAACGCGCTGCTCTATTACCCGAACGTCCTTGTCGCCGACCCGCTGCTCGACGGCGCGCTGCGTGAGCATGCGCCGTGCGGTGTGGCGGCCGGTGTGATCGCCCGCACGGAGAGCCGGAGAGGCATCTGGAGGGCGCCGGCCGGGCTCGATGCGCGCATGAACGGCGTGCGGGCCGCGGCCGTGAACGTGACCGACGAGGAGAACCGCGCGCTTGCGGCGCTGGGCGTCAACGTGCTCCGGTCGCTGCCGGTTGCGGGGATGGTGATATGGGGGGCGCGCACGCTGACACGTGCCGATCGAGCCGACGATTCCTGGAAGTATCTCCCGGCGCGTCGCCTCGCGCTCGAGGTGGAATCCGAGCTGCGGCGGCGAATGCGCTGGGCGGCGAACCGGCGGAACGATGCGACGCTGCGGGCGCAACTCCGTGCCGGCGCCGAAGAGTATCTCCGCGGCCTGTATCTGGCCGGCGCGCTGCGCGGCACCACCACAGGCGATGCATACACCGTTCGATGTGATGCCGCCGCCGTTCGAGGCGATGCCGCCGGGGGCGGAGTTGTGGTGATCGCCGTGGGAATCGCACCGCTGCAGGCCGGGCGCTTCGCCTGGCTGAACGTCGAGATCCCGGTGCGCGAGGAGCACGCCGGGCGCGCTCGGCAGGGCGCGTGAGATGCGCTTGGGAACGTTGCGTCGATCGCCGGAGCGCGCGCCTTGTTGCGCTGCACATCCGATGCGCGATCGGCGCGGACGGGCGCCGTTCGCGGCCGGGGGAGTCCTCGCGAACTCCGTATCGAACCGGTCGCTCGAATCGGCCCGCCATTGGGGTGGGAGCGGGCGGTGGGCGTTGCTCTTGCGAGCGGAGCGCGCCCCGCAACGCCCCTCCCGCCCCGTAAATGTGAGAGAACACCGCCACAACGGGATCTGAGCAAATGAACAGCATCGGGACATACAACGAACGGCCGGTATACATCGAACAGTACGACACGCTGAGCGCGTTCGACCGGGGTACGGCCGAGGGGATGCACATGCTCTTCTGGCTGGCCGAGGGAGCGTGGCTTGTGGAGCATGTCGTCGCCGCGCTGGCCGACTGCGTACGTGGAAACGTTGCCGCCCTTGCGCTTGCCGGCGCGAAGCCGGACGACTGCCTCGCCATCCTCTTCGATCTGATCGATCTCTTCGAGACGGAGCCGGCCACGGCCCTCGCGGTTCTGGCCGATCGTCCGATCTCCGAGGTCGTGCGACGGTTCTTCGAGCCCGCCGACGGCGTCGCCGCCGAATCGCCTGCTCCGGAAGCGTCGGCCCCGGCGCAGCCGCCTCCCCCGGCGACGGCATACCGGTTGATCGTGGTGGGAGCGGCCGAGGCCGCCGCCCCCGTACGAACGGCGTTCGAGGAGCATGCGCGTTCGGTGCTCGGCCTCTGAGGGAATCGTATCAACGGAATCATCCACCCAATCGCTCGCAACGATGATCGCACACAGAACCGAGGCGGTGTTGCTCGCGGCGGCGCTTCTTGCCGCACTGCTGCCGACCGCATGCATGGGAGGGCGCCGGCAGCCATACGTAGAACGGTTGAAGTTTCTGCGGCACGCCGGCGGAATCACCCTGGCGGTGCCGGATTCCTTCTTCGTGGAGGAGCGACCGTATGGCTTTTCGATCTCGCTTGCCGGCCCGAAGGACCTGCGCGCTCCCGAGCAGCTCGAGGTGCTGATTCGGCCGGAGCGGGACAAGGCGGTCGGATGCGGGCTTCCCGGCGCCCTGTGCGCGCGCGTCGATTCGGTCGATGGACCGGCAGGCCGCTACTACGCCGCCCGCGTGCGGTTGCGCTACGGCGAAACGGCCGTGCTGTTGTATCAACCGGATCGCAACCCGCGGCTCGACATGCCGACGTTCGACCTGCTGCGGCGCACCCGGGCAGGGCTGTTCCTGAACCGTGCGTCCGACGCATACGACACGTTCGAACGGCTCGGCCGCGTGTTCGGTCCCGGCGCGACCGAATCGGAGCCGTTCCTCGGGAGCGACATTCTCGGAATCGACGGCGTCGGGATCGACGTTGTCGGAATGGACGTTGTCGGAATCGAGGATGCATGGGATATGCCGGGGATGCCCGTGCGCCGCGAGGGGGCAACTCCGGGCGCCGTCCGCGACGATCACCGCGTGCGCGGGATGGTTCGGCCGGTCCATTGTCGAGACTCGACGTGACCACACCACACAACTCAGCCATGTGCCCCGCCGGTGGGCATCTCGAAGGTCCAGATATGTCGAATGGAATTTATGCCCACTTCTACCTGAAGTCGGGGCGGCGGGCGCCGTCGGAGATCTTCTCCAGGATGGTCGGGGCGATGGCGCAGTGGGAGGAGGCGGAGAACAAGTTCAAGAGTCTGAAGGTGTTCGATGCCGCCGCCGAGCAGTACACGATCGAGCGGTACGGCACCTTCGGCGCGGGGGAGTTGATCGCGGCGACGCGCGGCGTGCGCGGGCGCGCGATGAGCATCTGGAGCGATCTCTCGTTCCGCTGCTGGCACACCGCCGGAGGGCGGCCCTTTCAGGGGATCGAGTGCTCGACGCTGATCGCGCGCGGGAGCCAGCGGTGGGGACGCCACGCCGGCGACCATCGGTTGCGCGGCAACGCGGAGCTGACGATCTGGGAGCGCGCACCCTTTACGATCCTCGACGTGGACGAGTTCGGCCCTGGAGCCGAGTCGTGGAACGCGCACGTCGAGGAGAACCTGGAGATCCTCACCTCCGGGATGTTCCGCATCATCGAAGCGCTGAAGCCGGCGTCGATGAAGGTGTACGACGGGTTCGGGGATTTCCTCCCGCTGAACGCGAACATGGTCTACTACCGCAACGAGGCGGAGGTGATCGCCGATCTCCAATTCATGGCGGAGATCTGGGAGCGCGGGGATGGGCGGATCCCGCCGTTGAAGAACGGGTACTCGCGCGAGAACCGCGGGGTGTTCGGGGCCCTGCGCAGCGAAGCCTCGCGCGAGCGTCTGTGGCGCGCGATGATGCGTTCGCTACCGTACCACGCGAACGTCACCGAACGAACCGTGCGCGCCGTGATGAACTCCGGGCGGTTCGATTACTACGCGATGCCGGTTGGGTTCACGGTGCTCGACCATCCCGGATACATGAACTCGTACGTGCATGAGTTCTACCTGGCGGTGCTGGACGCCGCAAAGTAGACGCGTCGCCGCGGTGGATGCCCGCCGGGTATTCCCTCCCCGCAGGCGCGCGAACCGCCCGCGGCCGTGCGCGCCGGCTCCTACGGACCTCAGGAGCCGCGTGCCGCTGCCGGCCCGGTCAGGCGCACGCGATGTCTACCCCATCGCGGTCCTGACCGGGCACGGGCGCATATCGCCCGGTGTTCCCTATCGCCACCACGGGGAATGCGAAATCTCGACGAGCGTGTGTCGGGCGGCACGAAACGCTCCGATATCGAGTGCACCATCGCTCCCCGCGCGGCCCGGACGCCCGGGGAGCCGTGCTTCGCGCCGTTTGGAACGTGTCGTGTGAGGGGCGCGCGAACGAACAGGCCGTGGATGTCTCTCGGGCATCGGGCGTTGGGCGTCGGTGCCGGGAGTCCGTGCGGCGCTTCCGTGCGGCGCTTCCGTGCGGCGGGTCCGTGGAGACCGTGCGGGGCGTTGCTCGGTGTTGCGATGACGGGCCGCGGAGCTCACGCCCTTCGCCGTACCCTCTCTCCGTTGCCGCGGAGTTGACTCCGCGTGGCCCGGCAACATCGCGACCCCGGGTGCCGGGCTCAACTCCTGCACAACAGGCCGTTCGGAGTTGCACGGACACGGTCCGAGCCGTGCTTGTCATGCTTCTCCCTTCGTTCCTTCCCGCTCCGCCCGCGACATTTTCCCTCCCCGATCCTCTCACTTGGTACCTTCCGCCTTCCGACTTCTGCTAACTTTGCTGCTCTCGGCGGTGTATTTGCCGGCCGGGATAATCTCCTGCGCGTTGTAAACGTCATCGCTCGTACATGAGCCCGAGCCCTTCGATCTTCCTGCTGCAAATCGTTGCCGTTGTTCTGATCACGATCTTCCACGTGACGGCGGCGCGCATTGCGCTCAAACGGCTGGCGATCCGTTCCCGCCGGGCGCATCGCGTCGCGTTGTGGAGCACGGTGGCGATGATCCTGCTGCTCGATCTGCCGATGGTGCATCTGTTCGTGGTGTACAAGGACTGGCATCCCGAGCTCCTCGACAACCTGATGCACAAGGTGGCCGCTCCGTTCGTGGCGCTGCACGCTTTCGCGTCGGTGGTAGGGGGGCTGCTGCTCTTCTCGCAGTATGTGATCCGGCCGCTTCGTTCGCTGCGGGCGCGGGTTGCACGCCGCGTACGTTCCACCGGCGATCGAGCCGCCGCCTCGGGCTCGCTTCGTGTTGCCGACGTCGGAACGCTCGTCGCGGCGGTCCCGGCCGCGCAGATCACGGCCGCCGATGCCGACCGGCGGCGCTTCCTCATGACCGCCGGCATGGCGTTGGCAGGCTGCGCGGCAAGCGCAACGACGCTCAGAGCGATGGGCTCCAGCGA
>CAZJYH010000084.1:0-11738 GCA_964549365.1 uncultured Alphaproteobacteria bacterium | reverse complement strand
AGAATGGCAAAGCGAGATCGAGAACGCCCTCTATTCGATGCATGCGCTTGTTGCCCTGATGACGGAGAAGTTTCACGAGAGTCTGTGGACCGACCAGGAGGTCGGCTTTGCGTTCGGTCGCGGTGTCCCGGCGATTGCCGTCAGGTTGGGGCGCGATCCGTACGGCTTCATCGGCAAGTTTCAGGCGCTTTCATGCGGTTGGGATGCCGCGCCGAAGGAGCTGGTGAAGCTGCTGATCGGACATGAGCGAATGCTTGAAGCGTATATCGCCGCAGTCGAGAACTGCACCAGCTTTGAGCAGGGGAACCTCCTTGCGGAGATACTGCCCATGATCAGAAAGCTCTCCGATCGGCAGGCTGGAGATTTGATGGCAGCATTCAATGAAAATGGTGAAGTGAACAGCTCGTTCGGGTTCGATGGATCGAAGGTGAGGCTGTATGGCCCTGGCTTGGCTCATCATCTGAACCGGTTGACGGGCAAAACGTACACCATGGCGGGTAGAAAGATTGTGACTCAGACGTGAACCGCTATGCACTTGCTTGGAACAGGGAGACTCCGCGGCATGGTATTACCGAGACCGATATCGGGGGAATTGCGGGTGGGGGAGGCTGAGCGATTTATTACAGAGGTATAGATATGAGTACTGCGATCGCATGGACAGACAGTTACTCCGGAACGCACGCGAATACCCGTTGGTACGGGCGCCGTATCGACGATGCCACGGAGTTCGATTCCTATCTGAAGGATACCGTTGCGCCCCGTGTAACCGATGTGGAATCGGATTTCGAGACCGCGCTTCGCAGCCTTGCCACTACGGGAATGCAGACTGCCCATGTCGAGAAACTCCTCAAGGCGGTCCCGAAGCCAAAGGGTTGGGAAATTGGTGAGGCGCTCGCGGAGTGCCTGCTTGCGACAGACTCCGAACGCAGGGTCCACTGGCCCTGGAATACCGTGCGCGATCGGCGCACACCGCGCGCAAGCCTGCCGGGAGCCGATCTTGTCGGCTTTTGCACACATGGGAATGTGGTCGTGCTGCTCTTCGGAGAGGTGAAGACCTCGTCAGACAAAAAAGCGCCGCCCAATGTCATGTACGGCGGCAGTGGCATGAATTGGCAGCTCCAGGAGACCGCCTCACGTCTGGACATACACCGCACGCTTCTTGAGTGGCTCTTCTTCCGATGCACGGACGCGCAGGCGAAGGCGCTCTACGAGCAGGCTGTCCGGCGATATCTTTCGTCCAACGGGAAGGAACTGCTGATCGTCGGAATGCTGATTCGCGACACTCCGCCGGACGAGTCCGATCTCCGAGGCCGGGGTAAGGATCTGGCGGGGAAACTCACGACTATGAAAGGTGTGGAACTATATGCATGGTATCTCCCGACCGAAATAGCGAAGTGGCCGGCACTGATCGAGAGGGCGACGTCATGATGACCGAATCCTGGATACTCGATGCGCTCGGCAGCGTACAGCTACAAGCCGCCCAGGAGGAAGCGGCGCGTAGACGCCTACGCACCGCGCTCGGCCTTGCCGGCGGTACCTATCTGGGTGATGATGATCTTCGCTTTGCGGCGAATGCGCTCGAACTGCGGGTGTTCGAATTGCTCGATGCCGATAATCCGAACGATCTGCGTGGGGCTGCCGGGCGAGCGTTCCAGATTGCACGGACGCTTCCCCTGACGGCCAACGCCATAGAGGGAATCGCGGAACTGGTGCGCGTCGGATGTCTGGGAGTTCTCGGCGACCGCGGTGCCGATGTCCGGCGCCTGCTCGCGGGGTTTTCCGTTTCATCCACCAGGGTGTTCTCCCAGTGGGGCGAACATGTTGCGACAACCGTATTGGAGCTTTGGTTCCGATTGCTTCGCAAACAGGGATGGGAGGATCTCGACAATGTGCAAGAGGCCGTAGCCCGGCTGCGCGTTCAGCAGCTTCAGTACGAAGAGGGATTCCTCGCGGAAGCAGAACAGTTGGCGGATGCAGGTCCTGCGTGGACATTGATGTCGCAATACCACATGGCGAAGGCTGCCGAGATTCTCGGCACATACCTGACGCAGGGCTCGGTCGATGGGCGGTACGATGTCCGCCAGCAACTTGAGGCGCAGTTCGACCGGGCAATCACTACTGCGGCCAAGAGTGGATTGATGGCGCATGAAACACTGGCACGCCTGCTTGCACGAACGGCGCAAACACTGGTTGAGAACAGCATCTGGACCGTGACACGCGCTGTGAACAGCAGGGTCACGCGATTCGTGGAATCGGTCATTGCGCGCGATCGGCGTAGGCCAATTTTTGAAATGCTTCCTCCGCAACGGCGTACGCTGCGCGAGGAAGGGCTTCTTGGTTCGGGACATCGCGCCGTGGTGATCAGCCTGCCGACATCAAGCGGCAAGACATTCATCGCCCAGTTCCGGATACTGCAGGCATTGAACCAGTTCGATCGTGAGCACGGTTGGGTTGCCTACGTTGCTCCCACGCGCGCGTTGGTGAACCAACTCGCCATGCGCCTGCGTCGCGACTTCGCTCCGCTCGATGTCATCGTCGAGAAGGTGAGTCCCGCGTTGGAAATCGACGGGCTTGAAGCAGGAATGCTCACCGACACTGATCCAAAACGCCGGTTTCGCATTCTGGTCACGACGCCGGAAAAACTGGATCTGATGCTTCGTGGCGGGTGGGAAGCGAAAATTGACCGACCGCTAACCCTGGTGGTGGTCGACGAGGCGCATGGTCTTGCATCCCGGACACGAGGGCTTAAACTGGAGCTCCTGCTGGCGACGATCAATCGCGAGTGCCGGTATGCTCAATTCCTGTTGCTTACCCCTTTTATTCGTAATGCGGAGGAGATCGCTCGCTGGCTTGCGCCCGACAGCAACCAGAATATCGAGCTGGCCGTCGATTGGAATCCCAACGACCGCGTGATAGCAATAGCACGCCCGGATCGGGAAAAGAAAGCCGGGGACTACAGCATCCGATTTGTTACGCAGCATACCTCCCGGAATACACTCCGCGTATCTGAAGAACTGGCACTTCCACAACATCGCCTACTTGGGCTGACATGGTCCCAGGTTTCGAAATCGCCCGGCAAGTTGGCTGCCGCCACTGCTCAGGCATTGCAGCACCGTGGGACCGTTATTGTGCTGGTAAACCAGCCCCGATACACGTGGGGCATCGCAGAGGCGTTGGCGGTGGAAGAGAATCGGATCAGTGATGCCGGTACCGATCTTGCACACATCCGGCATTTCCTGGCCGAGGAGATGGGCCGGGATTTTCCGTTGGCGCGGTTGCTGGAGTATGGCATCGGGGTGCATCACGCGGGGCTCTCCGATGATACCCGCACTCTTGTCGAGTGGTTGACGGAGCAGGGGAAACTCCGGGCGCTTGTCGCCACAACCACGATTGCCCAGGGAGTAAACTTCCCGGTGTCGGGCGTCGTGTTTGCGAGCCATCAATACACCTACGGCGAGGAAATGCCGCCGGAGGATTTCTGGAATATTGCAGGGCGCGCCGGACGTGTTGATCAGGGGGACCTGGGGATCATCGCACTTGCAGGACACAATGAGACACGAGCGCAGCAGCTTGAACACTTTATCAACCGCTCGGTAGGTGTGCTGAATTCGACGCTGATCGACATGGTACGGAAAGCGGCAGAAAGCGGTAAGCTGCTTGCGCTTGAAACCTTGTCGTGGCTGCCGGAGTGGTCCGCGTTCGTGCAATATCTCGCCCACACCTACCGGCAGATCGGTAATCATGAACGTTTTGCTGCCGAAGTAGAGCAGGTGCTTCGCGGCACACTCGGATTCCAAGAGCTTCGCAGGAGCCACAGAAACTGGGCCGATACGCTGGTACAGGGTGTGTATGCGTATGCTGAACATATTAAGGGCAAACCTCTCAAGCTCGTCGATGCTACAGGCTTTTCGTGGGAATCGGTAGCGAACACGCTTAGTCGGATTGCAGAGGCCCGGGTCACACGTGATGCATGGTCGCCCGAGCTGTTTACATCGCGGCAAGGCGATCTCCAACGAATGATGGGAGTCCTGCTGCAGGTCCCGGAACTGCGCAAGTCATTGGAGGAAGTTATCGGAGGCCCTAACCCTAACGGGAACGTGCTCGCACGCTTGATATGTGACTGGGTGCAGGGCCGTCCTCTTACGGAAATGGCTGCCACGTACTTTACCTATGGTGATAACGACGATGATGATGGTGACCCAGTTGCTGCCATGACCCGGTGCTGCCAGCAGGTGTTCGGCAAACTCACGCAAACAGCCTCATGGGGGCTTGCAGCGCTCCAGGCTTTAACGATCGGCGATGCACTCGAATCGATGCCGAACGATGAACAACGCACTGTGCGGAATATTCCGGCGCGCGTGTACTACGGTGTCAATTCCGACGAGGCTGTCGCTCTTCGTCTTCTCGGCGTTCCGCGCACCGCGGCCGAGCCGTTGGCACGGGCGTTGGATGTTGCGCCGACCGAGCCGTTGCATGCACTGCGGACTCGCCTCAGGTCGGCCCCCATCGACTTATGGAAGCAGGCGCTCGGGGATCGTGGCGAGAGCTATCGGCGGGTATGGGCAATTGTTGAAGGGGAGGCGTGAAGTGCAACGAATCCGCCGTGCGGCAATCATTGGATGGCGGATCCAATGATGCCTCCCGCCATCCTCTCGCCATTTTGGCGGGAGAGGCATACGCCGGAGGCGCCGAGGGATGCCCCCCGCCATCGTCTCGCCGTTTTGGCGGGAGAGGCACGTTGCGGAGGCGCCGGGTGATGTCTCTCGCCATTGCTCCCGCAGGAATGGCGAGAGAGGTGGAAGGACGGCCGCGCGAAGCGGAATCGCGCCATTGCTCTCGTTGCGGACTCGGTGTTCCCGTGGCGGAGTGAGGGCTCCGCGAGTATTGGGATCGATTCATCCGCGATGAGCGGCATTTCAATGCAACGATCGCCTACATCCATCAGAACCCCGTGAAGGCCGGGCTGGCACGGCGCGCCGAGGAGTGGCCGTGGAGCAGCGCCCGGGAGTATGGTGGGGCGAGTGATGGCATCCAGTCGCCGATCGGATGATCGGTGTGGTCGCCGATCGGATGATCGATACCGTCCGTCCGCCGATCGGATGATCGGTGTGGCTGATGATACCGTCCGTCCGCCGATCGGATGATCGGTGTGGTCGCCGATCGGATGATCGGCTGAACCCAGGGGAGAAACGATGAGCAGTGCGTTTACCGAATCGATGGTGGAACAGGCCGCGCTGGCGTGGCTGGAAAGCGTCGGCTGGACGGTGCGGGGCGGCACGGAGTTCGCTCCCGGCGCGCCCGGCTTCGAGCGTGAGACGTACGGCGAGGCCGTGCTCGCACGCCGGCTGCGCGAGGCGCTGGCGCGGCTGAACCCGACGCTGCCGCCGGAGGCGCTCGCCGACGCGTTCCGCAAGCTGATGCTGCCGGACGGAGCCGATCTCGTCGCGCGCAACCGCACGCTCCACCGACTGCTCGTCGACGGGGTCACCGTGGAGTATCGCGCGGACTCCGGGGAGATCCGCGGCGCCCAGGTCCGCGTGATCGACTTCGAGGACGTGACCGCCAATGACCGGCTCGCGGTGAATCAGTTCACCGTCTCGGAGAACCGCCACGCGCGCCGCCCCGACATCGTGCTCTTCGTCAACGGCCTCCCGCTTGCCGTGATCGAGTTGAAGAACGCGGTGGACGAGGACGCGACGATCTGGACCGCCTACAACCAGCTTCGAACGTACGTGGGGCAGATCCCGACGCTCTTCACCACGAACGCGGTGCTCGTGGTCTCCGACGGCCTGCAGGCGCGCATCGGCACGCTGACGGCCGGGCGCGAGTGGTTCAAGCCGTGGCGCACGGTGGACGGCGCAGGGCTTGCGGCCGCGGTGACTCCGGAGCTGCAGGTGGTGATCGAGGGGATCCTGACGCCGTCGCGGCTGCTCGAGCTGGTCCGCGACTTCATCGTCTTCGAGGATGAGGGGGGCCGCGTCGCCAAGAAGATGGCCGGCTATCACCAGCTCCACGCCGTGCGTGTGGCGGTGGCCGAGACGCTCCGCGCGGCGGAGCTGCAGCGCGGCGGTGGGATGATCGGCGAGCCCATCGGGCGCTACGAGTCCGGACGCCGGCACGGCGGCAGGCCCGGCGACCAGCGGATCGGCGTGGTCTGGCACACGCAGGGTTCCGGCAAGAGCCTGACGATGGCGTTTTATGCCGGGCGCATCATCCGCGACCGCGCGATGGCGAACCCGACGGTCGTGGTGCTGACCGACCGCAACGACCTCGACGATCAGTTGTTCGCCACGTTCTCCCGCTGCAGCGATCTGCTGCGCCAGCCTCCGGCGCAGGCCTCGAGCCGCTCGCATCTGCGCAAGCTGCTCGGCGTCGACTCCGGCGGCGTCGTCTTCACGACCATCCAGAAGTTCCTTCCCGACGAGCGCGGCGACCGTCATCCCCTGCTCTCTGACCGCCGCAACATCGTGGTGATCGCCGACGAGGCGCACCGCAGCCAGTACGACTTCATCGACGGGTTCGCGGCGCACGTGCGCGACGCGCTGCCGCATGCCTCGTTCATCGGCTTCACCGGCACCCCGATCGAGCTGGCCGATGCGAACACGCGCGCGGTGTTCGGCGACTACATCAGCGTGTACGACATCCAGCGCGCGCAGGAGGACGGCGCGACGGTGAAGATCTACTACGAGAGCCGGCTCGCGAAGCTGGCGCTGAGCGAGGCGGAGCGTCCGACCATCGACACGGAGTTCGAGGAGGTGACCGAGGGGGAGGAGGTGGAGCGCAGGGAGAAGCTGCGGAGCAAGTGGGCGCAGGTCGAGGCGATCGTCGGCACCGAGAAGCGGCTGGCGCTGGTGGCGCGCGACCTGGTGGAGCACTACGAGAAGCGGCTGGACGCGATGGAGGGGAAGGCGATGATCGTCTGCATGAGCCGGCGGATCTGCGTGGACCTGTACGCGGAGATCGTGAAGCTGCGTCCCGAGTGGCACGCCGACGCGGACGAGGCGGGGGCGATCAAGGTCGTGATGACCGGCTCGGCCGTCGATCCGGAGAACTGGCAGCCGCACATCCGCACGAAGTCGCGCCGCGAGGCGCTGGCCGTGCGCTTCCGCGCTCCCGACGATCCGCTGCGCATCGTGCTCGTGCGCGACATGTGGCTGACCGGCTTCGACGCGCCGAGCCTGCACACGATGTACGTCGACAAACCGATGCGCGGGCATGGGCTGATGCAGGCGATCGCGCGCGTCAACCGGGTCTTCAAGGACAAACCCGGGGGCCTCGTCGTGGATTACATCGGCCTGGCCTCGGCGTTGAAGGAGGCGGTCGCGACCTACACGGAGAGCGGCGGCGCCGGCCGCACCAACGTGAACAAGGAGGAGGCGGTTCCGGTGATGCTGGAGAAGTACGAGATCTGCCTCGGGCTCTATCACGGCTTCGACCGGTCGCGGTGGAGGACGGGGACTGCCGCCGAGCGTCTGGCGATGCTTCCGGCGGCGCAGGAGCATATCGACGCGCAGGAGAACGGGCGCGAGCGGCATACGCGCGCGGTGCGCGAGCTATCGCAGGCGTTCGCGCTGGCGGTGCCGCACGAGGAGACGGAGCGCATTCGCGACGACGTGGCATTTTTTCAGTATATCCAGGTCGCGCTTTCGAAGCGCGCGCCCGGCGACCCGCGGCCGGACGAGGAGCTGGACCATGCGGTGCGGCGCATCATCGCGCGCGCGGTTGCGCCGGAGGGGGTGGTGGACATCTTCGCCGCGGCCGGGCTCGCGAAACCGGAAATCTCGATTCTCTCCGAGTCCTTCCTCGCGGAGGTGCGGGGGATGCCGCAGCGGAATCTCGCGGTGGAATTGCTGCGCAAGCTGCTGGAAGGGGAGCTGCGTGCGCAAGGGCGGAAGAATCTCGTGCAGGCCCGGTCGTTCGCGGACATGCTGGAGCAGACGATCCTGCGGTATCGGAATCGCGTGGTGGAGACCGCGCAGGTGATCGAGGAGTTGATCGGGCTGGCGAAGGAGATGCGCGAGGCGCACGCTCGCGGCGAGAAGCTGGGGCTGAACGAAGACGAGCTCGCCTTCTACGATGCGCTCGAGACGAACGACAGCGCCGTGAAGGTGCTCGGCGACGAGGCGCTCCGCGACATCGCGCGGGAGCTGGTGACCACCATTCGCAACAACGTCACCATCGACTGGACGCTGCGCGAGAACGTGCGCGCGCAACTGCGTGTGTACGTCAAGCGCATCCTGCGCAAGCACGGCTACCCGCCGGACAAGCAGGAGCGCGCCACGCAGACCGTGCTGGAGCAGGCGGCGCTGCTGTCGGAGGAGTGGGCGGTGGGGTGAGGGGGGGAGGCGGTTCGGCAATCAGAACACCGTGCTCTTCGACGACACGCGGACGGCCTCACATGGTGGAGTGATTGAATGCGTGGTTCCCGAAGCACGGCCGGGCGGTATGAGCGCCGCTCCACATTCTTCCCCGTTTCTTACCCCCCCAACGCAAACGCCGCATGCTCTCTTGTGAGAACATGCGGCGCGAATGTGGGCGATGCAGGATTCGAACCTGCGACCTCTTCGATGTGAACGAAGCGCGCTAACCAGCTGTGCCAATCGCCCGATAAGGGCCACAAATGTACAGCGGCCGGCACGCCCCGCGCAAGAGGCAAGACGTAATTTTCTTCGAGACAAGTTCAAAGTGCCACGTGCAAAGTTGATGAGCCGGCGGCGCGGCAGCGGTCAGGAAACACTCGCCGCCCGTCGAAGATCCCGACATGTCGGGGCGACCCGCCTCTTTCGAGCGTCCACCGTCCAACGTCCATCGTCCAACCCGATTTCACCGCGAGGACGCGAGGAGCGCGAAGTTACTCGCCACTCGTCGAAGATCCCGACGTGTCGGGGCCACTCGTTGCCCGCAACCAGCCTAGCGTCCCCGCCCGTAGTACCCGCGCTGCTGCCGGGGTGCGGCGCCCACCTGCTGCATCACGCGGTTGACCTCCTTGATCTGCTCGCGGATCTCCGGGCCTGGGCTCAGGTCCTGCGCCTCGGCCAGATAGCGCTTGGCCCCCTCGCGATTGTTCGTGCGCAGCTCCACCTGCGCCAGCATCACCAGCGCGGTGGCCCGCTCGTCGATCGCGCGGAAGCGGTTTGTCTCCAGCGCCGTCTTGAACGCGGCGCGCGAGGCCTTCCAGTTCCCGGTCTGCGCCTCCACCGTTCCCTGGAAGTAGTAGTAGTAGGTCTTCGAGTCGGCGGTCAGCTTGTCCGGGTTGCGGACCCCCGCCAGCTTGGCGCGGGCGGCGTCGAAGTTGCCGGCCATGATCGCCTCGGAGATGCCGAGCAGCTGATTCATGCGCCACCAGAGGTACAGGAAGCCGCCGCCGATCGCGGTGAGGATGCCGCCGAGCACCCACCATTGCAGCGCCAGCAGTGTCAGGCCCAGCAGCGTGAGGCCGAGTATGATGTAGAGAAGAACTTTCGGTTTCAGCATGCGATGCGTAGCAAGGTCAAAGTGAGAAGTTCAGCGTTCAAAGGGACAAGTTCCACGTTCCAAGTTAAACGTGACAAGTTCCAAGTGCCACGTTCCAGGTTGAAAAACCGGCCGTGCGGTATCAGTCAGGAGGAGCTCACGCAAAGGCACAAAGCCGCCAAGGGGTCGCTCACGGCCCACTCTCTTCCGAGCGTCCCGCGTCCATCGTCCAGCGTCCAACATGATTGTACCGCGAAGACGCGAAGCGGCCTGCCACCGACGCGCGCACGGAGCACCTACTTCACGATCCGCTGCACGTCCTTGAACTCCGGGATGTCGGCGCGTTCCATGATCTCGAAGAGCGCAAGCTCCACCGAGGTGATCTCCACGCCGTGCCGCGCCAGGCGCGCCAGCGCGATCTCGTGATTGTGCCGCGAGCGCGAGCCGGCCGCGTCGGCCACCACCTCCACGTTGTGGCCCAGGTTGCGCAGGTCGCGCGCCGTCTGGTACAGGCAGACATGGCTCTCCACGCCGCACAGCAGCACCGTGTGATGCGGGGCCTGCTCGAAGTGGTTCATGAACGTCATGTCGCCGCACGCCGAGAAGCTGATCTTCTCCATCGGGCGGTACTCGTCCCCCATCGCGGCCCGCACCTCCGGCACCGTCGGGCCGAGGCCCTGCGGGTACTGTTCGGTGACGAGCATCGGCAGGCCGAGCAGCCTGGCCCCCTGCACCAGACGCACCACGTTCGCCACTACGGCCTCCTCCCCCTCGATGGCGGGCATCATCCGTTCCTGTACGTCGATCACCACGAGGATGGTATGATTGCGGTCGATCATGTCTGTTCGCTCTGCTTCGTGAAAAGGAACCGCAAAGATAGGCAAAGAGGGCGTTATGCGTTGAGCGTGCAGCGTGATGCGTGGGGCACGTTCCAAGTTCCACGTGACAAGTTCAAAGTTTCAGGACCCGGTTAGGCGGATAACGTGAAGCTGTATACTTCCGAGATGTACAACTTCTCGCCACTCGATACTCGCGACTCGCTCCCCGAAACCGAGCGTCCCGCGTCCAACATCCAGCGTCCTCATGATGCCACCGCAAAGGCGCAAGGATCGCGAAGCCCCCGCTCAACGCATAACGCACACGCTCAACGCAGAACCCGCCTCTTCGCTATCTTGGCGGCAATCTCTCCCTGTTGCATGCTTCCTTCCATTCCGCAGACGGATCCCCGAGCCAACTATCTCGCGCATCGCGAGGAGATCGATGCCGCCATCACGGCCGTGCTGGAGGGGGGCTGGTATATCCTCGGCGAGGAGACCCGCGCGTTCGAGCGAGAGTTCGCGGCCTACTGTGATGCCCACGAGGCGGTCGGCGTGGCCAGCGGCACCGACGCTCTGCACCTCGCGTTGCGCGCGTGCGGCGTGGGCCCGGGCGACGCGGTGATCACGGTATCGCACACGGCGGTCGCCACGGTGGCGGCGGTGGAGATGGCGGGCGCGTTGCCGGTGCTGGTGGATATTGATCCCGAGCGCTACACGCTGAACCCGACGTTGATCGACGCGGCCGTCGCGCCGTGGTGCCGGTGCACCTGTACGGACAGCCGGCGGACATGCCGGCGGTGCTGGAGGCCGCGCGGCGCAACGGGTTGATGGTGGTGGAGGATTGCGCGCAGGCCCACGGCGCTCTTCTGGACGGCCGCCGCCTGGGCTCCTGGGGGGATATCGCCGCCTTCAGTTTTTATCCGACGAAGAATCTCGGCGCGCTCGGCGACGGCGGGGCGGTGGTCACCGCGAGCCCGGAGATGGCCGAGCGTGTGCGCCTGCTGCGCGAGTACGGCTGGAGCGAGCGCTACGTGAGCAGCATCGCGGGGTTCAACTCCCGGCTCGACGAGCTGCAGGCCGCGCCGCTCCGCGTGAAGCTGCGCCATCTCGACGCGGGAAACGAACGCCGTCGCGCGATCGCCGCGATCTACGACGAATGCCTTGCCGGCACGGCGCTGCGTCTTCCCGCCGTCGGCGCCGGGGCACGACACGTCTACCACCAGTACGCGGTGCTGCACCCGGAGCGCGACCGGCTGCGCGCGGCGCTGCGCGAGATGGGGATCGGCACGCTGGTGCACTACCCGATGCCGGTGCATCTGCAGCCGGCATATCGCGGATGCGTCCCGTTGGTCGGGTCGATGGAGGCCACCGAACGCACGGCGCGCGAGGTGCTGAGCCTGCCGATGTTCCCGGAGTTGACCGACGATGCGGCCCGGCGTGTCTGCGCCGCGATCGTCGATGCGCTTG
>CAZJYH010000083.1:9174-11743 GCA_964549365.1 uncultured Alphaproteobacteria bacterium | reverse complement strand
CGGTCGGCACCCATCGCGGCGGCGCACAGTACGGCATGCGCCGGGCCGGCGATGCGGTGCCGACCGTTTTCCTATTTCATAGATCTCGTCCCCATGTCCCGACTCGAAACGATGCTCGGATTTCTCGAGCAGGATCCCGACGACAGCTTCACGCGCTACGCGGTGGCTCTCGAATACGTGAGCGCGAAGGAATACGAACGGGCGCTCACCTACTTCAACGAACTGCGCCGGCGCGATCCGGAGTACGTGGCCACCTACTACCAGCTTGGGCAGGCCTACGTCACGCTGGAGCGCTGGGACGATGCCGAGGAAGCCTTCCGCTCAGGCGTTGCGGCAGCACGCCGCGCCGGCGACCTTCACGCCGTCAGCGAGCTCGAGGGGGCGTTGGACGAGTTGGAGACATTGCGGTGAGATGCCCATGACCAGCGAGGAAGTCATCGAACTGCTGCGGTCGCGAGGGGCGATCGTCGAAGGACACTTCGTGCTCGCCGACGGGACGCACACCAACCTGCGGCTCAGGCCCGTGAAGGCCACGCAGTTCGCTCCGATCAACCGCAGGCTCTGCTACGAGATCGTGCGCCACTTCCTGGAACTGGACATCCACGTCGTGATCGCGGCGACGGTCGATTCGATTCCGTTCGCGGTGGAGGTGGGGCGCCAGTTGGAAGCCCGCTGCATATTCGTTGCGCCCGCCGACGGAGGCGCGATGCTGCACGACGGGTTCGAGCTGCACGAGGGGGAGCGCGCGGTGGTGCTTCAGAGCCTGCTGCCGACCGACACGGAGATCGACGCGGTCGCCGTGTTGTTGCGCGCCGCCAACGCGCGGTTGATCGGCGTGGGCTCGCTGCTCGACGCGCGGCCGACCCGCCGCCGGTTCACCGTGAAGGATGTCGCGGCCGCGCAGCTGGTGCCGCCGCGTCATGCTCCGGATTCCTGCCCGCTCTGCGCCGAGGGAATTCCCCTGACTGCCTGATCGCCGGGCGCCTGCTCCCCGCTTGCCGCGTTCGACGGCGCGTCTCGCCCGGCAAGCGCGCGCGTGGCGGCGGCCAGCTCATCGAACAATGCCGCCAGCTCGGGCGCGGCCGCGCGCACCGCCTGCACCTGACTCCGGGCCACCTCCTCATCCCCCCGCACGATCGGGCCGGTCAGGGCCGCTTCGGGCCCCAGCTCCCGCGCCCGCATCGCGCTCTCCACCATGAATCGGGCCACAGTGGCTGCCGATTCTTCCCCCGGCATCCCCGCGCGTTGGTAGAGCCGCAGCGCCGCCGCGAACAACGTCACCGAAAAATTGGAGGCCACGGAGGCCGCCGCGTGGTAAAGTGAACGATTTTCGTCGAGCACCGTAACGATCGCCGGACTTAGGCGAGCAAGTAGATTGTGCGCCGTTTCAAGGGCGGCCGGGTCAATCGTCGATGCGGTCCACAGGAGCCCGGCGGGGATCGGCTCGACGCCGGTAAACGCCCCGTTCGGATGCAGCGCCAGGGTGCGCGCGCCGAGCGCGGCCAACGGCCCCAGCACCGCGCCGGAAGTGGCGCCGGAGGAATGCAGCACGGTGATACCGTCCCATTTCTCCCGTTTTTGCGCCAAATGTCGGGCTACATCAGCGATGCCGGCATCCGACGTCGCAATCCAGACGGTGTCGATATCCACGCCCAGGCGAGACAGCCAGGCGTCGTCGTGGTAGACGTCGACGCCGCGGAGCGCGTCCGGCAGTTGAAGGTGGACGGCGGATCGAAGACGCAGCACCCGAATATATTCGGGCAGCGCGAGTGATAGCGACCGGCCGAATCTGCCGAAGCCGATGAGCGCGATACGAGGGGGCATGGATTCCCTGAGCAAATGTTCTGGTTCGGTTCGCCGCAACGGCCTCCGATCCGGCAACCAAATATTCGACCGTTACAAATATTCCTGTTCGTTGATGTAGAGAATCAACGTATTTTTGCCGGTCGAAATTTACAAAAGCATTTGCCGTCGTCGACCGACCGCACGAGGCAAATGCAGTCATCCAAACTATCAACTAACTGACCAACTCATGAAGACGCGCGCGTTCCTGTTTACTGCGCTCCTGGCCACCGGCCTCGTTTTCACGGCCTGCAAGAAGGACAAGGCTCCTGAGGGCACGATGACCGACTCGACGGCCGCACCGGCACCGGCACCGGCCGCTCCGACGGCTGATTCCGCCGCACCGGCACCTGCTCCGGCTCCGACGCCTGCTCCGGCCGACTCGGCCAAGCCGGCTGGTGCGGACAGCGCAAAGGCCGCCGACACGACCCACAAGTAAGTGTAGCGCAGTCTACGCAGCTTTAGCGAACCCCCTTCCGCCTTGCGGATGGGGGTTCGTCGTTTCGAAGGGGTTGATTACCCGAGGCGGCAAAAATTGAAGCGGCTGCAAACGAACGATCGCCGATAACGGATTGGAGCGACGTTGCGTCATCGGCGTTCGAGGCCGACCGGCTCTCCGCCGCGGAGCGGCGGCCTATCTATAGTGACCGGCGTCTTCTTCCGTGTACCCCACCGTCTGCCGCCGGCAGCGACACCTCAACGCACGATCACCAGCCGAGCCTGATCG
>CAZJYH010000083.1:1182-9074 GCA_964549365.1 uncultured Alphaproteobacteria bacterium | reverse complement strand
CACTCCCCGGAATCTCAGAACGCCCAACCTGTACACGCGGGCACCATCACCACCGTCTGCCGCGGGCATCGATATCTCAATGCAGGATCACCAGCGGTACCTGATCGCGTGCCGTACCGGAGCGGAGAACGAGCCGGTAGACCCCGGCCGGCAGGCCGCGCAGATCGACGTCGACGGCGTACGAGCCGGGCGCCAGATCCGCATCGAACAACGTCGCCACGATGCGTCCGCTCATGTCGTGAAGCGCCATCACTCCCCTCCCCTGTTCGAGAACATCAAACGCGATGTGGCTCCCCTCGTCGGCCGGATTCGGCCCGACCACCGCGATCTTCAACGGACGCCCGAGGTCGAGCAGACGCGGCCCCCCGACACGGCAGATGCCGAGGGTTCGGAAGACTCCCGGTACGGTGTCGGCAACCTGCACCGACGAGAGCGTGGCCGCGCGCTCGGCATGCGCCTCGGCAAATGCAAGGATGGTGGTGTCCGCATCGCCGAGCATCGCGCGAGCACGCAGCAGGGCGACGGGCCCGACCGCCGGCAACAGGCCGCGCGCCTCGATCGTCACCACCCGGCCCGCGCCGTCGAAGATGTCCCCGGTGATGCGCGCGTCGATCCCCGGCATCCCCCCACGCACATCGAGCGGCAGCAGCATCGTGCGATTGAATCGAACGCCCGCACGCAGAACGATCGTATCGTTCACGATCGGCACGGCGCCCTGATCGAGCATCAGCCGCAACAGCGTCTCCTCACCGGCACGGGCGCCGGCATCCTCCCACCACAGCCCAACGCGCGTCAGCTCCTTTACGCCCAGACCGAGCAGGTCCACGCGCAGTTCACGTGAACAGGGTGTGCGGGTCTGCATCATCAGCTCCCCGATCAGCGTGTCGGCCTCGGAGGCCGGACGATACTCCAACGTCAGGACCACCGAATCACCGGGGAGGATCACCATCGGGCCGACCGGCGAAACAACGCGCACGCGGGCGGCGAGATCGGTGACGATCGGCGCATCGATGTTCATGATCGAGCCGGTCGTGTTTCGAATCACCAACTGCCGCGTTGCAACGCCGGCGAACGCCACCGCGCCGAAATCGAGCGTGGCGGTCGACAGAACGTTCCCCCGCGTATAAATCCCCTTCAGCACGACATCCACGCTCCTCCCACACGGCCTGCTCGCCGGGCTGAACTGCGAGAAGTAGACGCCCGGCGCCGTCGGACGGAAACGAAAGCCGATCGCCGAGTCGCTCCCCGGTCCCAGCGCCGACATGTAATTCATCTGAGCGAAGGGATCGCCCACAAACGCGGGATAGCGCAGCGAGTCGACAACCTCGCCGCCGTTGTGCAGGCGCACCGAAGCGAACGCCACCGAGTCGCACATGCCGTCGAGGTTGATCACCAGCGTGTCGACGTCGGCGCTCAGCGCCACGCGCAGACGGCGGCCGGTTGCCGGCAACGCGATCGCATAGTCGCACTGCGTAAGCCGCACCACCACCGAGTCGTCGATGATCGCCGCGCCGAGCGTTCCCGATGTGGTGGCGCTCAGCCAGACCGTGTCGCCGGGGCGCACCGGCGCCGGGCCGATGAACGCGGAGCCGTTGGCGGCGTCCTTCCACGCGGCATCGAGCGACGAGACGGGAAGCGTCCCCGTGTTCACGAACGGAACGCGCGCCGTGCGCGGCGGATCGCATTCGAGCGCCGTTCCGAGATCGAGCAGGGTGAGAAGCGGAGTCAGCGCGAGCGAATCGTTGCGGACATCGAGCGTGATGTCCACCGTCGGCGCGTTGATGGCGGTCGTCTCCAGGCGCAGGCGCGCGTCGCGCGGGCCCAGACCGGCGGGCGTGTACAGCACCCGCGCGCGCAGCGTATCGGCCGCGGCCACCTGTACGCCGGAGAGGAGATCGAGCAGGGCGAACTCGGCGGCATGCGCGCCGAGGAGCGTCGCGTTGGTGATGCGGAACGATTGGTCGCCGATGTTCACCAGCCGTACCACCATGGTATCAGCTCGGCGCGGCGTGCAGAGCAGGCGCACCGCGTCGACAGAGGCAGTGAGCGCTCCGCCGCTTGCGCGCTCCCCCACCAACGGGAATCGCCGGCGATCCGAGCAGCCGGCTATCGCGATCAGCGCCGTGTCGCGATAGCGCCTCACCGCCGCCCCCGGCGCGAAGCGGAGCGTGAGCACGGCCGTCCCCCCCGGCGCGATCGTGACCGGAAGCGTCGGCGACACAAGGGTCCAGTCTCCGGTGCCGAGCGTGAGCGCGTCCAATCGCAGCGGCAGATCACCGCGATTGCTTGCGGCAATCGTCCGCACCGACGTGCTCGTGCCGGCCACCGCGCCGAAGTCTATCTCGGTTCCCACCGGGGGCGTGAAGTCGATGGCGGCGTCGCCGAACTCCACCGGCACGGCGGCAAGATGTTGCACGCAGCTGGTGCCGAACAGGTCGATCGTCCCCTGCTTTCTCCCCGTGCCGACCCGACGCAGGCGCACGTGCAGGCGCACCGAATCCCCCGGCGCTACGTCGATCGGAAGCGACGTCGGCGGCAGCAGCACCCCACTCACGTCGCCGTTGAACGAAACGGCGGTGATGCGCACGGGGTCGCTCCCCATGTTCGCCAGCACGACGATGGTGTCGAGCGAGTCGGCGCATGCCGTCACCGCCGTCCCCGTGCCGCGCAACTGGTAGCCCTGTATGTTCCCTGGGGCGTACGCATACGCGTCGGCCCCGGAATACCCATATGCCAGCACGCCGACCGGCTCGGCGCAGGTGACGCCATGGTCGCCCACCGCCACCTCCGCGATCCCCACCACGTATCCCCCAGCCGTCGTCCGCTGCAGCCAGACCGGCGGCGCGTTGTCGATCCTGACGGACGCCTCGGCGCCGTCGCGCATCATCACCTGCAGGAAATGGCGCCAGCCGACCGGCACGCCGTCCGTCTCCTGACGCGGCGTTATCGCCGGTGCGACCGGATGAAAGGCCCGCCCCCATTGCATCGTCGACGGCATCACCGCCATCGAGGGATCGCCGTACGGGATCACCTGATCGCGATCGGCATACCCGGTGCTCACCACCATCTGCGCAACCATCACCGGCTCCGACGCGGTGATCTCCACCTGCTCCCCCACCTGCGTCTGCGCCCACTCCCCCGGACCCAACACGTACACCTTGTTCCCGTTGAACCGCACCTCCGTGTTCGGGCAGCGCGCCACCACGTTCACCACGCCGTCCAACTGACGAATCATCGGCGCGATCACGAAACGTTTCCCCCAGGAGTCGGCGTGCGGAACGGCGTCAACCAGCGGGTTGCAGCTGTGCAGCACGGCGTTCGCGAAGTCCGCGCAGACCGCGCCGCTGAGCACCGCGCACGGCTGATCGGCCACAACGTGCGTTCCGGTGAACGTCCCGACGAAATCGGGGGTCGAGAAGGTCTGGTACACCTCACCGCGGTTCACCGTCACGTTGAACGGCACCCCGATCTGATGCCCGTCACGTGTCGGGAACGCGGGCGTGATCGTCACGTGCGTGCTGTCGTGGACGCCGACGATGAGGACGAAATCCCCTTCCGTGTTGTCCTTCGTGGAGACCGTGTAGTGTTCGCGGCCGAGGAGCGAGTCGGGCGTTGCGGCGTAGGCTTCGGTGGCGAACGAGACGTCGGCGAACAGCGTGGCCGTGATGTTCACCGGGCTGGTGACCTGCACGCTCGTGTAGAAGATGCCCGTCTGCCGCGGCGCCATCAGGTCGGCCGAATCGAGGAGCACTTCGGCCGACGTGCCGCCGGTGATCGTGACGGTGCGGCGCACGCCGGACGCGGTCAGCAACAGATCGGCCGTCGTGTTCTGCTCGCTGAAGAGAAAGAGCCGGGGCCTTGCCTGTTGCTTGTGGTTGTTGATGGCGAACGGCCATGCGAGCACGAACGAGCGCCCCGCCCCCGCCGTCTGCGCGGGAGCCGGCAACGAAAGGGCGCACAACAGGAGCGTAATCAGGTAGAGAAATCGCCGCATGGAGCCCGCGTTTAATCTTCCGGCACGGAGCCGGAACGGAAAGTGGATGACCGGGCCCCCCTTCAACACGCCCGGGACGGAAAAGTTAGCTGTCGCCGGCCCGCGCTGAAGCGCATGCTCGTCAATGCCGCCTCCGTTCAAACAACGGCCGCGACGCCCGCGGCATCACCGCGCGGGGGAGTTACCGCGCGCGGGCATCACCACGCGCGGACCGCGTCGGCGCAACCGCCCGGTCAGGATACGAGAAGCGCGGGCCGATTCCTACCGCGCCCGCGCCGTACCTCGATGATGCCGTCGATCGACGCGGTTATCCCACGCGCTTCACGGTGTTGCGAAGCGTGCCGAGCATGTCGATCTCGCATTCCACCACGTCGCCGTCCTTCAACCACCAGTTGTCGGTGATCTTCGAGCCGTTCAGCTCCAGGAAGCAGCCGGTGCCGACCGTCCCCGACCCGATCACATCCCCGGGATAGAGCGTCACCCCGTACGACGCGCGCTCGATGATCTGCGCGAACGTCCACGTCATGTCCTTCAGATTCCCCCGCGACACCTCCGTCCCGTTCACCCGCGCCGTCATCACCAGATCGTAGCGCTCCCCCTCGTCGCCGGGAATCCGGCGGTCCACCATTTCGTCGCGCGTGATCATCCACGGGCCGATCGACGTTGCGAAGTCCTTCCCCTTGGCGGGGCCGAGGCTCAGCTTCATCTCCTCCATCTGCAGCGCGCGCGCCGACCAGTCGTTCATCACCGTGTAGCCGGCAACATAGGCGTCGGCGTCGGCGGCCTTGATGTTCCGCCCTTCGCGGCCGATCACGACCGCCGCCTCCAGCTCGAAGTCGAGCCGGTCGAGATGGAGATCCTGCACCTCGACCTCGCCGGGGCCGGTCACCGCCTGGTGGTTGGTGAAGTAGAACACCGGAAACAGATCGAACTCCGGGATCATCTCCACGCCGCGATTCCGGCGCGCCGCCTCCACGTGCTGCCGAAACGCATAGCCGTCGCGCATCGACGTCGGGCGCGGCACCGGCGCCAGAAGCGTGACATCGGCGATCGCCGGGCTTGCCCCGAGCATGTCCGGGTTGTTCGCGGTGGCCACCACGGCGGTCCGCGCGAGGTCCATCGCGGCGTCGCCCCCTTCCAGCAGGGAGAGCATCGATCCGAAGTATCCGCCGGGAAGGCCGATGGCGGCGGCCGCGCCGGCGATGTCGATCACACGATCTTCCACGAGAACGCCCAGGCGCCCCTCGCGGCGATTACCGTTGAATGCGGAAGTGAGCTGATAGGTGACGAGCTTCATGAAGTGTTCGGAATAGTCGATTGAGTTCGAGGAACATCGTCAGGCCGCGGCCACGATGGCGGCATACCGCGCAACGCGGGCGGCGAAGGCCGTGACGACGAAGAAGAGAAGGTTCACCCGCATCACCCCGGCCGCAAGCGTCAGCGGGTCACCCACGAACGGCAGCCAGGAGAGGAGCAGACTCCAGCGCCCGTATCGTTCGCTCCACCGCAGCGCCCTGCGGCCGCCGCGGCTCTCCAGCGGTTTGCGAAGGAACGTCTCGCTCCCCCAGCGCCCGAGCCCGTAGTTGACGAGCACGCCGAGACAGTTCCCCGCCGAGGCCCAGAACAACGCCTCGCCGCCGGGCATGCCGAGGCGGAGCGCCGCGAACAACGCGACCTCCGAGCTGAGCGGAACCAGCGTGGCCGCGATGAACGATACCACCAGCAGACCCGGACCGCCGTACGACGCGATGATGCCGTTGATCTCTCCCATGGAAGCCACGAATATACGGCCCGGCGCAGGAACCGCGCGATCGCCGGGTAGTGAGGAGCGTCTCGGTTTGAGCAATGCTGTTGTGGAGCAACAGAATTGTCATTCCGTCGCGAGGAATCTCAACGGCGTACTCTCGTCTCCGCGGCGTTGCTTCTGCGCGGCCGAGATCCCTCCTCCTCGTGGTGCTCGTCGTTGGGTTGACAGGGACTGTTTGTCGGTTTGCGAGCCCGAACGCCCGCCTCGTCATTCCCGTGGTACGAGCGGGCAGACCCGAATAGGCCGCACCTACGGCGCTTGATATCGGGAAAACGACGCTTGCTATAGATAGGTCGCGTCTCCGACGCTCTGGGACAACAGGCTCTGGGCCACGGAGCGGTGGCCTATTTATAGTAACCGGCGTCTTCCTACGTCTGCCCCGCCGCAGAGAGGTGGCCTATGATCATGGAGGCCATGATCATCCCGCGCAGAACTCATCGCTCAAACTGAGACACTGCCCGATCGAGGGCGGGACTCGAAGAGCTGCGAAGCACATCCATGCCGTATGCACGTGGATCCCCGCTTGCGCGGGGATGACATACCGGTAGTTTGTTGAGAACGATGTCTCCAATCCTCAAAATGAGTCACTACCTGGTGACGCGAGTATTTGCCGACGCGTCCCCACTGATAACACCACGGGGAGAAGCCGTGCACGGCCTCTCCCCGATGTTGCATCCAACGCTCCGACGAGCGCCGTTCATTTCATGGACCGATCAACGCGCCGCTCAAGGGCACGGACATGGCCCGGGCGACGGCGTCATGGTTACGGTCTGCGTGCCGAGATCATAACACACATCGGCACAACCGCCGCCGACGTTGACATTGTTGAGACATCCACCTCCCGGCGGCAGGAACACTCTCGTGCCACAAATGATGATGAAGAGCCGGAACGGATTGCACTCGTCAGGAATTATGATGCGGACGATCCCACCCGGTGGCACCACGATACAACGCACCGATCCGTCCGGACACACGATGCAGATCGTGATCGTAAACGGCGTGTTGTTTATGAACGTGAAATGAATCGCCATCGGCTTCACCGCGGTCGCATCCGCGGTGTTGAAGGCTGCCCGCGCTTCGGTGACCGCACCGAAAGAGAGCAGGGCCAACATCATGGTGGTCAACGCCACCCACAGCATCCTTCTGGTCATGGGAATACCCTCCTCCATGTACACATGGATTATGTTGAGGGGGGAGCAATAAGCCTGCGCGGGAACGCGACCAGGGGGGAGATCCGCTGTCGCATCGAAAACGGAGAAAGAAAGGCGGGCGTGGGTATTCCGTCGTGGAGAGCGACGGTGGAGGGCATATCAACGCTTCCGGGAGTAAGAGCCGGGACGGGAACGGAAGTGGACACCTTCTCACCGGGCCCGGCGAGAAGTACACTTTTGGGGGGGTGGTCCGGGCAATGGGGCGGCGAACGTTGGGAGCGGTAGCCGCGCCCGTCAACGCACGCCGCCCACTGCCACATCGGCAACGGCGCGGCCTGCCGGCTACTTGCAGTCCGCCGCGCTCTTCGTGATCTTGATCGTGCAGGTCCAGAGATCGAACGTGATGTCCACGCAGCAGCCATCGGCGATCTTCACCCCCTTCAGGTCACCCCCGTGCGGGATCAGCACCAGGCCCCCGGCCGATCCGACCGCGAAGCCCTGGTTCCCCTCCGGCGGGTCCGTGCGGACCGTGGTTCCCGGCTCCACCTTCACGCCGCCGAGCTCGTGCAAGCCCCCGTCCCGGTCGATCGAGACATAGCAGATCTTCACCGTGCACGGGACGTCCTTGTCGCTGACGATGGTCGGCGCGATGCAGGCGGGTTGGGCGATCGCGGCCGCGGACGCGGCGATAACCAGCCCGGCCATCACGCACAGGCATTGAACAAATCGTGACCTCATGGGGGTACTCCGTTGATGGGTTTTGGTGTATCGAACCGCACGCGGATCAACGCACGGCCGACGGAATGTCATCGGTAAGAGCGATTGTGGTCGCGAAACTGGACACGCGCGGCGACACTTCGTGCGTGCCGCGCCGGTCGATGCCGTGCCGGTCGATGCCGTGCCGGTCGATGCCGTGCCGGTCGATGCCGTGCCGGTCGAT
>CAZJYH010000083.1:0-1082 GCA_964549365.1 uncultured Alphaproteobacteria bacterium | reverse complement strand
GCCGTGCCGGTCCGTGCCGCGCGGCGGGTTCGGATCGATGCACGACAACTCCTTCCCTGAACAGGTCGGGGAAGGAGTTGCGAAAGCCGGGGATCCTCTCCGCAGCTCCGCGGCGATCAGTTGACCGTGACCGACGCGCCGGCCGGGATCGTGAACGTCGCGTTCGTCTTGTCGCTGGTGAAAACCACGTCCTCGACGAACTGGTACGTCTCGCCGTTCTGCGGGTTGAACGTGTTCAGATTCGTGTTCTGCATGTGGCACGTATTGCTGTTCGTGAACGTGCCTTCCAGGCCGCTGACGGTGCCGCTCGCGTTGGCGTAGATATCGGCCGTCGCCGGGAAATCCTGATCCGGATTGTTCGCAACGATCGTCGAATTTTCCGTTGCGGCGCCGGAGAGCGAAAAGCTGAAATCTCCGTACGTCGGATCGTTCCCCGATATCGTCAGCCCCTCCAGACTGAAACGGCCGCGACGGAGTCGATCCGCCTCCGAGCGTTCCCGATCCTCATCGGTATTGTCCAACGACAACAGGTTCGCCTCACCCGAGACGCTCGCGTTCAGTTCCTCGTCGATCCCCGCCTCCTCGTCGCGGAGCCGAACGACACCCTCGGCCGTAATCACGCACACGATGACAACCTTCGGTTCGACGTAGCCCTCGGTGATCGGACGTTCCGCGTCCTGAGCGCGGGCCGTCATGGAGCAGCCGAGCACGACCGTGGCGGCGGCCAAAACAACGTAAAGCTTTCTCATACTCCTTCTCCTGATTGTACGGTGTGGGACACATCCGCGACGGCGTACCCGACGGCACGTCATCATCGATCCGAACGGACCGGATGCCGCCGCGGCGCCCCCCGCATCGGCGCATCGAAACGCCCGAACGCGGGTGCGGCATGGATTTCGTGTCGCCGAAGAATTGGAGAGAGCGGCGAGAACGTGGTGCAATAATACGCGATCATCCGAGCGCAGGCTTCTTCCGGCTTGCGGTATGGGCATGAACGAAAAAAACGATGCACGATATATTCGAGCGCGATCGGCCTCGGCGCGGCAGCGGCATTCACCCCGCCGTCCGCGCAGCGTGGCAAC
>CAZJYH010000082.1:0-11884 GCA_964549365.1 uncultured Alphaproteobacteria bacterium | reverse complement strand
AGCAGCGCATCTCCGACCAGCTCACGGTAACGGAGCTGGAACGTGTTGCGGGCGGCGACAGGATCTCGTATTCGTTGATGGCCTCCGACAAGACGGGGGCGCAGGTGACATCGGGCGTTCAGGAATTGCCGGTGCGATTCGAGCGCGAAAGCAACGAAGTTCCGATCGGATCCGACACGTCTGCGCGCTACGGCAGCGACATCCTGTTCGATTTCAACACGGCCTTCCTGACGCCGGAGTCGCGCTCGGCCCTGGCCGATCTCCGCTCGCGCCTTCCGGCCGGCGCGCGCCTGGTGATCACCGGGTATGCCGATGAGACCGGCGACAGAGAGTACAACCGGAGGCTTTCGATGGCGCGCGCCCGAACGGTGGCCGCCGAGTTCAGCGGCTTCGATGCCGTTGCCGCCGCGGCCGGCGAGGAAGCCTCCCCGTTCCCTAACGATTCACCGGAAGGGCGATTCTACTCGCGCACCGTACGCATCGCGGTGTATCCGAAGCAGACGCCGTAACGCCGGAAACCGGGCCCCCTCGGTTACGATCATTGGACGACAAACGCCCCGGCAGCACCTGGCCGGGGCGTTTGTCTCCTCGCCTCATCCCTCCCTTCGCACCCACTCCTCGTTCGTCCTCATCCACTACGAACGCTTCCCCATCCGGAAGCAGCTGTTGATCTCGCCGTCGATATCCTTCTTGTTCCGCTTATCGCGCGGGTCGCGCACCAGACGCAGATCCTTGTGCTTGAAGATCTTCGACGCATCGAACACGATCACGAGCGTGTTCCGCTCGCCCGCGTTACATGCCACTTCATTGTCCAGGTCGATGTTGACGTTGGCCGTCACGTCGCTGTGGAACTCGAACGGGGTCGCCTTGCCGTCGACATACACCACGCCTCTGATCACGACGGTGGCGCGCTCGTCGGTGGCAAAGTCACGGAACAGGGAGTCCGTGCAGTACCGGCCGATCTCGCTCGACGCGAAACGATGGAACTCGAGCTTCGCCTTGCGGTAGCGTCCGGGGGGGATCGACACGAACTTCACGCCGCGCGGGCCGCGCGGTCCGATCTCGAGCACGAACGGTCCGGTCTTCACATCGTTGCCGCATCCGCAGTTGTCCTCATCGTGATCGCGATGCAGTTTCAGGCGCGAGATGAGGATCCGCACGTTGGTGACAACGAGCGAGTCGCATGCGGTGCCGCCGCCCGAGACGATGCCGCTCTTCTGCCCGCTGGACGATGCCACCGTGGTCGAGGCAAGTTCGGCATCCACACCAACCATGCTCTGATTGGAGTCGGCCGTCGGCGTGTCGCGGCAACCGGTGAGAATCGCGACGCTTCCCACGAGCGTCAACAGAAAGAGGGAACGAAGAACATTGCGCTGTATCATGGCTGGAACTCCCATTGTACTGTTTGGTTGGGGCAAGGGCATACCACGTACGTCCCCGCACGGAGATGTCGAGATAGGCCTTGGGATGCTGCTGCGGTGTCATGTTCCTCCGCGCGTCGGCCGCGCGGAGGAACGGTGTGCTGGACTATTCAAACGAAGCAACTCATCGGTGATCCGCGTTCAGCGGCGAGCACGGCCGAAGCGATGAGTGAGCGAACCATCAGCGCTTCAGGCAATGGATCGCATCGCGAATGGCGTTGTCGAGCTCGGACTGATTGCGCGGATCGCGCGGGTCGTGGATCTTCGTGCTCTGCTTCTCACGGAAGATCTTTCCGGCGTTCACCACCACCACGAACGTCGTGTTCGCGCCGGTGTTCAACGTCACCGATGGATCGAACTTGAACTCGAGGTTCGCCGTCGCGTTGCTCTTGAACTCGAACGGCGTGGCGACGCCGTCGACATACACGATCCCTTCGATCACCACCGTCGAACGCTCGTTCGTAACGAAGTCCGCGAAGAGCGAGTCGTTGAGATACTGTGAGATTTCCGAGGAGCTGAAGCGATGGAACTCGAACTTCACCTTGTCGTACGTGCCGGCCGGCAACGGAGCGCTCGCGAACGCCTTTGCTCCGGAGGGATCGAGCTGCAACATGATCGGGCCGGTCTTCACCGTGCGATCACCCTGCACTGAATCCTCCTTGTCGCGATGCATCTTCAACTCGGAGATCAGGATTCGCACCCGCGAAATCTTCAGCGAGTCGGCATAATTGCCGCCGTGCGCAAGAACCGAACCCTTCTGAACGGTGGATGTCACCGCCGAGGATTCGATCTCGCCCTGCATCGTAACCGTCGCCTGATCGTTGCTTGTCGGGGAGTCGGAACAACCGACGGCAGTTGCGATCAATGCGCCTAGAATGAGATATCTGCTGAGCGTTGACATTACGGAACCTTGCATTTGCCATGAACATGGCGTGTGAGAGATGAGCCGGTTCGCCACGGTTTCGTGGTTCACAAGCTTTGCGGAGAGTAGAACATCCACACTGACGCTCGTTCACCAGCCTGGTTGAATGAAAGAACGTATGAGCGCGCACTTGGTTAGTCGCGTATCGACGCAACCGAACCGCGCGCCCGCGCCGACATCGGCGGTGAAGCGCTTTGCGAGGTGAACGATGCGCGATAGATTGCGCCATGAATCCGCCGGAACCCTATCCACGGTGCCCGTATTGCGGCACGCCGGCACCCATCGTGTGGGTGCACGGGCACGGCCAGTGCGCGGCATGCGGCACGGTGACCGATGAATGCTGCCGCGGCGAACACTTCCCACCGGATCCGGAGATCACGGGCACTCCCCATGCTCCCGATCGCGTGCCCGATGATGCAACGCACGGGCACGCACCGACCGATGCGCCGCCGCGGGAACCGATGACTCACGAGCGGGGCGCGACGGGCGACTCCTCCACCACGAACCCGAGCCCGGCGAGGCAGGAGGCAACGGCCGGATCGTCCGCGACAACACCCAACGCACCGAACTCACGACGCTCCGGATAGTCGCGGCGCAGACGGTCGAAACCGGCGCGACGCTCCCCGGCGGGCTCATGCAGCAGAAGCCGCAGCGCCGCGTCGTCGCGCACGATCGGGTACGCCGCGCGCACCGCTTCGAGCGCCGCCTCGTGGGGCGTGCGGCCCGGCTCGATCCGCACACGTCCGACGCGCGGTGGAAGAATCCGCGACGTGTCCCACCGCACCGTGCTTCCGGAGAACACCGCCAACGCGTCGGCCATCATCGCGGTGCCGCGCAGCTTCGCGTCGACGGCATAGCCGGCGATGTGCGGCGTGGCGATCGCGCATGCGTTCACCAGATCCACCGGCACATCCGGCTCACCCTCCCAAACATCCAGGGCCGCCGCCGCGATGTGCCCGGAATGCAGCGCCCCGAGCAGCGCGTCGCCCGCCACCACGCCGCCGCGCGCGCTGTTGATGAGCACGCTTCCGGCGCGCAGCCGGCCGATGAAACGCGCGTCGATCATGTGCTCGGTGGGATGCTCGACATCACGCGTCAGGGGGACGTGCAGCGTCACCACGTCACAGCCATCCAACTCCTCCTGCGCGGCGCTCCTGAACCCGGGCTCGGCAAGGGCGCGGGGCGGATCGTAGAGCACGGCCGACACGCCGAGCGCCTGTGCGAACCGCGCCACGCGGGTCCCGACATCGCCCAGGCCCACGATGCCGAGCCTGCACGCGTCGAGCGCGACGGCACCACGTGACCACAGCTCCAGAAGCGCCGCGACAACGTACTCCGCAACCGAAGTCGCATTCGAGCCGGCCGCCGACGCAAACCCGATCGAGGCGTGCTGGAGGTACTCCGTATCCACGCCGATCGTGGCGGTGCCGACGAATCGCACCGGTGTCCCGTCCAGAAGCGCGCGCCCGACATCGGTAACCGAACGCACAACCAGCGCGTCGACGTCATCGAGATCGCCCCGCCCGATCGAGCGCCCCGGCATGGTGCGAACGTTGCCGTATGCGCCGAACGCCTCGCGCGCCCACGGGATGTTTTCATCGGCGAGAATGTTCATCGAAAGTCCATGAGATGGTAGTCCATGAGATGGTTGATGCGATGGAAGCGCGGCGCCACGCGCGGGAGTGCGTCGAAGCGCCGCGCGCGAACGAACGGAGGGCCGGGGCCATCCCCACAACGGACGGCATCGTGCTTCAGTGCACCGGGCCGAAGCCGCCGGTGGCCGAAGTGGTGAGATACAGCGCCAGCGCCGGCACCACCTCGTATCGCGTCGGCAGCCCGGTCGGCACGCCGCCGATGGTGAGCGTACGCCCATCTGCGTGATATTCGTAGACTCCGTTGATCGCGCCGGAGCCCCGGTAGTTCCCGGTGATCGTCACGCTGTCGGCGGCAAAGGTCATCGCGTAGCGGCCTCCGTTGAGCGCGGAGTCGCGCGCATCGCTCTCCCATCGGCCCACCAGCGTCCCGCCATGGCCGAGCAGTCGATCGCCGAGGTAGTAATACAGCGAGTCGTTGCGCTTGAAGAAGAACCAGTAGCGATAGGCGCTGTCGACGTCGGCGCCGGCACGGCGCACCTCCACCGTGCGCTGATATCCGTCGCCGGTCAGCTGGAAGCGCAGTGTTGTCTCCACGGTCGAATCGAGCACTAGCCCGGCGCCCCGATCGGTCCAGAGTGAGTCGTACACCCAGCCGGTCTGCTGCGAGGTCAGGAAGATGCTCCGCACGCGGCGCTGATGCACCCCGCCGAGGATCGTCTCCTCGACGCGTGCGTAGCGCCCCAGCGGAATGTCGAAGCTCACGGGACCGGACGCGCTCTCACATGCGACGAAGAGCAGTGCCGATGCCGGCAGGAGGAGCGATCGTATGATGTTTCTGAAGAGGATCATTCCGAAGCAAAAATGCAGGAGAGCGAGAAGATACGGCGCACGCCATTGCACGCCGTCAGGTTGCGAGCAGGCGCGCGCGTTCGAGTTCCTCGGGGCGTCCGATATCCACCCAGACGTCGCCCGTGAAGTCGAAGCGCGCGATGCGGTGACCGGAGCCGACCAGGCGAAGATAGAGCGGGATGATCGAGAACGCCCCGCGCTCGACGATCAGATCGAAGATCCGCGGCGAAATGACGTGAACGCCGCAGAACGCCATCTCCTCCACCGTTCCAACCGGCGCGCGCGGCATCTCGCGAACGCCGGTGATGCCGTTGCTGTAGCCGCACATCGTGCGCGTTGCGTCGAAGAGCAGATGCCGCGATGTGGCACGGCGCATCACCGCAACGGTCGCGAGGGTTTCGGCCTCGTCGTGCGCGTCGTAGAGCGCGCGCAGATCGAGATCGGTCAGGATGTCGCCGTTGTGCAGGATGAACGGACGATCGCGCCGAAAGAGCGGCGCCGCATGCAGCAGCCCTCCGCCGGTCTCCAGCAGCTCCCCGTCCTCGGTCGAGATCAGCGTCTCCACGCCGAAACCTTCGCGCTCCTCGATGAAGCGGCGCACCTGACCGGCATGATGATGCACGTTCACCACCAGCCGCGTGGCGCCGGCGGCGATCAACCGGCGGGCCACGCGTTCGAGTATCGGTATCCCGCCGACCTCGATCAAGGCCTTCGGAATGGTATCGGTAAGCGGACGCAGGCGTGTCCCCAGTCCCGCCGCGAAGATCATCGCGTCCATCGTCAACGCTCCATCACAACTCGTTCTCGATGTCGGCCAGCGTCGCATGCGTATCGCCGTGCGGCGTGCCGTCCAGTTCCAACTCCAACTGCCGCGATGCCCGAACGCATCGCACCCGCGTTCCGCGCGCCCAATCGGTGCGCGGCGGGGCCGCGCTCGCCGCATCGCCGTTCGCCCGCGGACCCTCCTCACCAACGCGCGTGATGAAGAGGATCTCCGGGAGATCGTGCGGCGGCTCCTCCCCCCGCGCCGTCGCCTCGGCCATGGCGCCGTCGGCGATCGCATGCAGCAAGGCACGCGAATGCGTGGCGACGATCCCCTGACGCAGCCGGGACGGGACATCGGCGAGACCTCCTGCCCCGGGCGCCGCCTCCGTGTCGGCATCCGAATGCACGGCATCCGAATGCACGGCATCCGAGAGCGTGGGATCGGAGGAGAATCCGCGCAGATACGGAGCGAGCCGCAGCAGCGCCGCGGTGTCCAGGCCGTTCTCCGGCTCATCCAACGCGATCACCCCGCCGCCGTCGGCATCGTTGCGCAGCACCACCATCGCGAGGAGGCGCAATGCGCCGTCGCTCAGGAGCGCAAGCGGGATCGGCGCCCCGTCGCTCGATTCAAGCACGGCGCGCTGCCGGTAGAATCCGTTGGTGGCGTCGAGCGCCACACCGGCGATGGACGGCAACAGTCCGTTCAACTCGCGCGAGATCCGGGGTAGCGCCGCAGGATCCTCGGCGTTCATCCGCACGAGCGCGGCGATCAGATTCCCACCGTCGGGGCCGATGAACGTGTGCGCATGCGCCGGCCTTCCGCCGCGAACCGCATGCGGCTCAACCGCGAAGCACCGCCAGCTGCGCATCTCCTCGCGCACCGCGAACGCGTGCGGGAACTCCGCGTTGGCGATGCCGGCGATCACCGTTCGCTCCGAGACGTGCGCCACGTTCGCCACATCACCGCCGTGTCCATCCTGGTGCAGATGGATCACCGGCAACGCGCCCCCCGAATCCGTGGAGATGAACGGCGTGCTCCGCCATCCACGCTGCGGAGCCTGACGCCGCTCGCGTCCGGCGCGGAGATATCGCCGCGCCCATGCATCGGCGCCGCGCGCGATCGGGCTCAGCGCCTCGTGTGCCACCTGCAGGCGCTCGAATCCGCGTGCGTCCACAACGCGCTCGATCGCCACCTCGTAGCGCAGCCGTGTCTGGCGTATCTCGGCGTGCATGCCCCGCACATCCTCGGCCGTCGCGTCGACGAACATCTCACAGGCGAGCGCGATCCGGTCGGCAGCGCGCCCATCCGGACCGATCGTGAACAGATCCGCCGGCCCGCCGCGCACGCCCGCGAAGGCGGAGTGCAGATCCGTGTCGGCAAGCCCGGCGAGCAGCGCGATTGCATCCAGCACGTTGCTCGCCCCCGCGTCGAGCGGCCCGACGATCGCCTGAAACGGCGCGATGTCGAACGCGACGCCGTTGAGTGTCTTGAATCCGTCGATCTCCAGACGCGTGATCATGACGAGGAAGTTCCTTCGATTGCTCGTGAAGCGCCGGTCCGCTCGCGCGGCCTACGATGATGCGTCGCCGCCGGCCGGCCATCGCCCCCGTTCGCGGTGGCGCAGATCGACACGGACGGCCTCGAACCGACCGGCCACATGTCGCGCCAGACGCTCGGCCATATACACCGACCGATGCTGGCCGCCGGTACATCCGAACGCCACGGAGAGCTCCGCGAAGCCGCGGACAAGATATCGTTCCAGCGAGGCATCGACGATCGTACGAACGCTCTCCCAGAAACTTTCGACCTCCGGGCTCCCTTCGAGAAACGCGATCACTTCCGCGTCGCCCCCCGTGAGCGCCTTGTATTCCGGGTAACGGCCGGGATTGTGCAGCGCGCGACAATCGAACACGAACCCGCCCCCATGCCCCGAGGTGTCCTCCGGATAGCCACGCTTATACGAGAAGCTGGTGATCGTGAGGTGGAGGGGGACGCCGGCCGCTGGACGCTGGACGCTCGCGGGTTGCGAGTCGGTGGTCGGGACGCTGGACGCTGGACGCTGGATGACGCTCGCGGCTGAGAGCCCATCGGCTACGTCTCCGTGGTTCGCAACAGTCCCGAGATCAGACGCCCCACTCGTTGCGCCTGGAGCCACGGCTCCCGTGCCGCGTCCCTCTGCAGGTAGTTCAGACGCACGGCCAGAATCATCTGCGTCTCCGGTTCCGCCAGCGATCCGCGCGCGATCAGAAGATATCGTCGGAACTCGTTCGGTGTCTTGCGAGCGAATCCCTCGGCTATGTTCGACGGTATCGATACGGCGGCCCGCCGCATCTGAGGGATCAGTTCGAACCGCTCCTCGCTCGGGAAGGACCGGGTCAGAACGTAGATCTCCGTTACCAACGTCATCGCCTCCTGCCACGCGTGCAGGTCCCTGTAATGTCGAATGCTCTGCATGTGCATCTCCCGCGGCCTCATCGGCCGTTTGGGGGGAGCTGTCATGTTATCGTTTTGTTGGTCCGGCACTCTCGACGGAGTGGGGCATCTCGTTGCCTCGTTCCTCTGCCGACATCTCAAGCCCACCGTCCTCAATCTTCGATTTCTCGCCCTCGATTTCATGCCCACCGATCTTCCCAGCGTCCAGCGTCCAGCGTCCAGTTACAGAACCCGATGCAGCCGGAGCATCCCCCCCAGTGCCCCCCACTATCCTCTCGACCGCGACGCGCAGCTCCGGCAGCTCGTCGAGCACGCCGGCGCGGAGCAGCCGCTCGAGATTCGCCGTGGCGTACGGCACGCTCGCCAGGAAGTGCGCCTTCCGCTCGAAGAAGCCGCGGTAACCGTAGGCGCCCATCGCCTGAAGGATGCGGATGAGGACGTAGTGACGGTAGAGTTCGACGAACGCGGCGCGATCCACCGGCAGGTGCCGCTCCAGCGCGATGAGGTAGCGATCCAGCAGCTCGGCACGCAGTTCCTCCGGGATGTCGGCCTTGGCGTCGTAGAGCAGCGAGGCGATGTCGTACTGCAGCGCGCCGCGCCGTCCCCCCTGGTAGTCGATCAGCCAGGGATCGCCGTCGCGGAGCATGATGTTGCGCGACTGGAAATCGCGGTAGAGGAAGTGGTCGGTTTCGGCGGCGAGCAGGCGATCGCAGAGACGCGAGAAGTCGGCCTCCAGACGTGCTTCGTTGAACGGGATGCGCGCGAGCTTCAGGAAATGATACTTGAAGTAGCTCAGGTCCCACATCATGGACCGGCGATCGAACTCCGCGCACGGATGCGCCACCGAGAAGTCGACGACCCGGCCGCCCAGGATCTGCACGCGCGGAAGCAGCTCCACCACGCGCTCATAGAGCGGCACGGCGCTCTGCGGGAACGGGTGCCCCGGCCCTTCGAGCCCCTCGCGCGCGGCGGTCACCGCGTCGAAGAGCGTGAGGTCGCCGAGATCTTCCTCGATGTACACCCCCTCCGCCTCGTTCGCGGCGAATCTCGGGGACCGGCAGACCAGCGCCGCGCAGGGACGCAGAGAAGGAGAGAAAGGCACGGTTCTCCTCGAAGTCCGGACCGAACACCCCAACAACGGAGCGGCCGTCGGCATCGAGCAGACGGTAGAGCGCGCGGTTCGAGCCATCGGCGCGGAGGTCGAGCATGGCCGCGGGCTCATGCGCGAAACGTTCGCGATACAGAGCTTGGAGATGCGATTTCATCGCGCAAGTTTACGAAATGCGCGGGTGTGGCGGGGTGGGGCGCGGCAATGAGGTAGGATCTCAGTTTGGATGGACGACAGTCGTCGCACCCGGAGAGGTGCCGCGGCGCTTGCCGCCCGGTAACCGACAACGGAGTGGAGATCGGTCGCGTCATCGACCCTCCGGGCCGACGGGCTCTCAGCCGCGGAGCGGCGGCCTATCTATAGTGATCGGCGCCTTCTACTGTCTACCCCGCCGCGGAGCGGCGGCCCGTGCTTCCGAATGCGGTGTTCATCTCGGAACAAGACACATCCCTCGGGCTGTGACGCTGCCGGCCGTGACGGCGCGGCAAGGAGCGAAACGGCCAAGGGATCACGCACCAACGATCGACGCGGTGCAAAGCCGAGTACGAGCGGTCGGCGGCGACTCAGTACGGCGCGAACCACGACGGATCGGGGAATCGGCCGGCATACCAGTCTCGATCGATCATCGCGACAACCGACGCTGCGCGCTCTTCGCATCCCGTGCAGCCCTGCAGGCAGAGCACGACCGACAGGGCAAGCAGCATGAAGGCTTGCAATGCGGTTACAGTGCCTCGTTCTGTTGTGTCCACCATTTGCAGTCCCGGAAATGATACGAGCATCCGTCCGACACCGCGAACATCGAGAACGACGTGCGTCTGATCGATCCCAGACTCTGCGTTCGACCCGCACTGGTCAGCACCCGCCGATGCGGTCCATGCGCACGTTCGTCTCCTCCCTCCTCTCGACCCTGTACGTGCGCTCCACCGTGCGCATTCGGCCACCGGCCTCCAGCACCATGCGAATCCACAACGTGTAGACCTCGGCACCGCGCCACCCCGAGGCCTTCGCGGTCGCGCCGCGTACCGGCCGCTCCGGCGGCTCCGGCGGCGAATAGAACTCCAGGCGGAGCGCCGAGCGTTGTTTCCCCCCGTTCCGCACCACGCGGAACCCCGCCGGCAGCCCGGGGAACGAGTCCGCATGCTCCATCCTGAGCCCCCGCCCCGGGAACCACATCGTGGCGTGCGCCTGCATCGGCGACAGGCAGTTCGCCCGGGCCGAGTCGGCCGTCACCGGGCACAGATCGGCGGTGACGTCGAGGATGCGGATCGAGTCGCGTGCGTCGAACCAGAGCACCGCCGCCGGCACGTCGGCCTGCAACACGACGTTCAGCGTGCAACGGCCGGTGCTGTCGTTGAAGAGCGTGGCCGGGTCGTCGCGACCGGTGCCGGGGATATGGTACCAGGTGATATGGCTCACGGTGCACCCCGCGAGGGATGAGATCGCAACGAAACAGAGCGCGCGGAGCAAAGCGGATGTCGACAACCGGTTCGTGCCCATCGTTTCCGGGGTTGAGAACGGATCACACAACGGCCGCGCGGCGCCGATCACGCCGGCATGCGTTTCCACCAGAGACACGGCGCGCGACGTTCGTAACGATGCTTCGCGCGTTGTCGGCTCGGTTGTGCCATCGCCGTTGATGTGCTAGATTCATCGGCTTCAGAAGCCCGGTACCGGATCGATCCCCGTGCGCGCGCTCGCACGCTGCGGTGCACGCGCGACCTCCGGGCCGATCCCAACTCAACAGCACATTCGCCGTTCGTCCATGAGCACTACGTCCACCGAGGGAACCACGGAATCCATCACGCTGCGCGGATGGGTTGAGCACCCACGCATCATGAAGAAGGTGCAGTTCTTCGTCCTGCGCGCTCCGGACGACACGCTGCTGCAGTGCACGAACCTGAACGCCGATCTGGCGGAGCTGATGGGAACGTTGACGCCCGAGACGGCGGTGATCGTCACCGGCGTGCTGCAGCAGAACGAGAGCGTGAAGCTGAACGGCCGCGAGCTGATGGTCGAATCGCTCGAGATCGTGAACCACTCCGAGGCACTCCCGATCCAGGACAACGCGAACCCGGAGGCGCGCTACCAGTGGCGCTTCCTCGATCTCCGCTCGAACCGCAATCACCTGATCTTCAAGATCCAGACGCTGATCGAGCACGCGATGCGCGAGTTCTGGACGAACAACGGCTTCATCGAGATCCACTCGCCGAAGCTGATGGGCGTGCCGAGCGAGTCGCGCGCCGAACTCTTCTCCACCGACTACTTCGGCCAGCCCGCCTACCTGGCGCAGTCGCCGCAGTTGTACAAGCAGTACGCCATCTCGGCCGGCTTCGACAAGGTGTTCGAGATTGGACCGGTGTTCCGCGCGGACCCCTCGGCAACGGTGCGCCACACGGCGGAGTTCACCAGCGTGGACGTCGAGTTCGCCTGGGTGAACTCGCACGAGGACGTGATGAAGTTCGAGGAGGAGTGGCTGGCCTACGTGCTGGGGCGCGTGGCCGGAACCTACGGCGACGAGATCCGCGAGACATTCGGTGTGGAGGTCGTGGTGCCGACCGTGCCCTTCCCGCGCATCAGGATCGCCGACGCCTACGAGATCGTCCGCGAGCTTGGGCACGAGATCGAGCGCCACGGCGACCTCGACGCGCAGGCAGAGGTGAAGCTTGGCGAGTACATCAAGGAGAAGTACAACCACGAGTTCCTCTTCGTGACCGACTACCCGGTGAACGTGCGCCCCTTCTACCACATGCGCGACGGCGACGTGACGCGCAGCTTCGACCTGCTCTGGAA
>CAZJYH010000081.1:0-11887 GCA_964549365.1 uncultured Alphaproteobacteria bacterium | reverse complement strand
GAGGAGCGAGGAGCGAGGAGCGAGGAGCGAGGAGCGAGGAGCGAGGAGCGAGGAGTGAGGAGCGAGGAGTGGGGAATGAAAAAGACGGACGAGCCCGTTCACCAGGTCTCATCGGGGCGGCGGACACCGGGGGAGGAATGAGGAGAGAATCACCGGACGGAAGATGATGTCCGCGGCGCAGCCAACGCAACGGCCTTCGGGGAAGGCGCCTATCTCTTGCTGCGCGCCTCCCCTCTGACGCTTCAAGCGGAGCCGCCCGTTCTTCGGGGCTCGAGGACAGAAACGGGCGGTGTCGCGATCCGGGGGCTGATGCCCTCCGACTATTGACGGACGCCCTTGCAGGGCTGAGAACCTGCGGCGACCAGAACGTTCAGCAAACGTTCGGCTCCTCCGAAGATGTGGGGAACGGATAAACCCACATCACCGCGCAACACCGTTCCACCCGACACGCAACATCACCGGAAAATGATCGCTCGTGCCGCCGATGTAGAGCGAGCCGCGGATGTAGGTGTGATACGGCGGTCGGTTGACCGGGTCGGCCTTCGCATCGCGAAGGAACTCCGGCGCGAAGACCCTCTCCGATTCCCGATACAACATCAGTCCGGCGCTGTCGAGCGCCCCCGCCGTCGCGAGCATGATCTGATCGATCGTCTCCCAGCCCCCACGATAGTAGTAGCTGCCGATGGTGTCGACGCGTTCGACTGGGGCGGCCGTGTTGATCATCCGATGCGAAAAGCCGGCGGCGCCGTCGTACTCACGTGCATCGAGCGCGTCGCTCACCGGCGCCGATGACGGAACATCGTTCAGATCCCCCATGAACACGATGTCGGCGCGTGGGTCCAGGGCGGTCAGCGAGTCCACCACGCGCGCCGCGGTCTCGGCGGCACGCAATCGCAACCCCTCGGTCTCGTTCGCTCCGCCGCGCTTCGAAGGCCAGTGGTTCACCAGCACCGTGAGCCGACGCCCGCCCCGCTCGAACGTCGCCTCCATGATGTCGCGCGTCGGGCGTCGGCCGGGCCCGAGGTCCACGCGGTGCATCCGGAAGCCCTTCAGCGTGAGCGCCGACGCCCGATAGATGAGGGCCACATCGATGCCGCGTTCGTCCGGTGACTCGGCGTGCACCACCGCGTACACGCCCGCCGGCATGTGATTCGCCACGAGCTGCTGCACCACGCTCCGATTCTCGATCTCACAGAGCCCGACCACGTCCGGCCCCACGCCCTCCCCGGCAATGCCGTCCCCCTCGACGTCGTCATCCATGGCACGCAGGGCTCGGGCCACCGACTCCAGCTTGCGATCGAGCCGCTCCTGTGTCCACCTCATCGGCCCCTCGGGCGTGAAATCGTCGTCCCCCGCGGCGGGCTCGTTCGAGGGATCCCACGCGTTCTCGAGATTGTAGAACGCAAAGAGCAGGCTTTCCTTCGGCGTCGGGCGCGTAACGGCCGCGCCGTCTCGGTTGCGACAGCCGACCAGTGAAAGCAGCGCGGCGAAGATCAGGATCGTACGAGTTTGCATACATGGGCCGTATGTTGGTGGGGGCCGGCAAATTACAACGCGGGGTGTTGTGAGAAGTCGAACCCCGACTGCATTCAGGGCGTTCTCGGGCGCGGAACCATGGAATGTCATTCCCGCGAAAGCGGGAATCCATGGAGTGTGCCGGTAGATCGCCGCTTGCGCGGGGATGACGAGACCTAGCCTGCGCTTCATTGCGCCGATGTTCCGTATCAGGCCCGACGCAACGATCTCACACGCTCGCCGATGCAACGCGGTGAACTCAATCATACACAAAGCACAACAGGAGAATGCGATGATCGATCTGTCGACGAAGGACTGCGTGCCGTGCCGGGGCGGAGTGCCGCCGATGAGCGCGGAGGATATCGCTCCCTTGCTGGAGCTGCTCGGCGGCGGCTGGGCCGTTGTGGGCGTTCACCATCTGGTGAAGGAGTTCACGTTCCCGGATTTCATCAGCGCGCTCGCGTTCACCAACCAGGTCGGCCAGGTGGCCGAACGAGAGGGGCATCATCCCGACATCCATCTCGCGTGGGGAAAGGTCCGGATCGAGATCTGGACGCACAAGGTGGACGGGCTCACCGAGAGCGACTTCATCCTGGCGGCAAAGATCGACAAGCTGTTGTAGGCCGTGCGGTGGCTGCGAGACGATCGAGCGGGAAATGCGACCGGAGCCCCGCGCGCCGCTGCATGCGAACGGACGAGCGGCAGGCACGCCGAGCGGCACGCGCTCAATCGAGCATCTCGCGCAGCTCGGGGTAGTGATGGGGGCTTTCGACGGTGTCGACGTGGATGAACGCCACCTGCACCTCCGGGTGCGACTCGGCACAGATGCGGACACGATCGGCGATGGCGGCGGACTCGTGCGTGGACATGGCGCCGTGGCACGCGATGATGATCTCGAAATGCAGCTCGTTGCCGACGTAATGTCCGCGGCAGAAACGGATCTCGTCGACGCCGGGAATCGCGCCGACGATCTCGCGCACCTGGGCGAGCGTCTCCGGTGAGGAGGCGCGCCCGAGCAGGTAGTCCAGATTCTCGCGCACGATCTTCACACCCCCCCAGAGGATCAACAACCCGACGACGAGGCCGGCGATCTCATCGGCCTGATTGAATCCGAGCGCTGCGCCCGTGACGCCCACAAGCGCCGCGATCGAGGAGAGCACGTCGTTGCGCGAGTCCACCGCCGAGGCGATAATCGCCGGGCTCCGCTCGCGCAGACCCACGCGCTGCTGCCACGCCCCGAGCAATACCTTCGCGGCGATGGCGATGCCGAGTATCACGAACAGCCATCGGTTGAACTCGTGATCGTGCGGCACGAGAAACTTCACCACCGACTCCTGCAACACCTCCACCGCCAGCACGCATGCGATCACCGCGATCACGAATCCGGCGATCGGCTCGGCGCGCGAGTGCCCGAACGGATGCTCACGGTCCGGGGCCTTCTCCCCCACGCGCACCGAGATGAGCACCGCGGTGGACGACGCGATATCGAGCAGCGAGTTCATCGCGTCCGAGAAGAGCGCCACCGAGCCGCTCATCAGAAAGCCCCAGAACTTCAAGGCGAACAACGCCACGTTGGTGGCGAGCGCCGCGATGGTCACACGGCCGCGGCTCATCGCGGGCTCCGGCTGGAATGGGTCGAGCGCATGCTGTTTGTCCGACGAATGGGGAGATCGGCGGGAGGGCCATGCAGCCCGTGCATGGACCAACTTGTGCGAGGGCCGTACGCGCGGCGTATGTGTTGCCGCCGCGCGCCTTCGCTCTGTCAGGGAACGCGCATCAGAATCCGAACATGCTCCTGCGGATGGCTCGCGCCTCGGCAGTCGCGTGATCGTCGGCGGAGACGGTGCGAACGGCCACCTTCGACTTCACGACCTTCGCGGCAATCGTGAGCGTCTCGGCGCCGCGCACCACCGTGAATCCCTGCAACTGCGGGATGGCCATCAGCGTGCCGGCAACGCTCGGCGGAATGCGCTGGAGCTGCATCTCCGACCCACCGAACTTGATCTCCTTCATCGTGTCGCCCACGCGCAGCCCCATCGCCTCGGCCGAGCCGCCCGGCTCGATCGTGTTGATCCTCCAACCGCTCTCGGTCTGCTCAACCTCCGCGCCGAGCGTCGGCTGCTCCTCGTACGTGGTGGAGATCGCCAGGCCGATCTGCGGCAGATACTGCAACAGCGGGAGCGAATCACGCCCCGCTATGTAGCGACCGTAGAAATCCGCGAGCTTCGCGCCGGTTGCGCGCTCGATCCCGGGGATGATGTCGTCGTCGGAGAAGGTCTTGCCGGTGCGGCCGTACTGCTCGTTGAAATACTTCATCGCGTCGTCGAGCCCCTTGCGGTTGCCGGTCTGCGTCCGGATCGCGGCGTCGAGCAGCAGCCCGACCACCGGCCCCTTCGAGTAGAGCGCCACCACCTCGTTCAGCGGCAGCTCGGCCACCTTCAGACTCAGTTCCGCGATCGACATCCGCTGCGGCTTGCCCACGATGGAGCTCACCGCATTGCCGAGCAGATCGAGGATCTCGTCGCGGTCGGCCATGTTGTTGCGCATGAGCAGCACCTTGGCGTAGTACTCGGTGAGCCCCTCGGCAAACCAGAGCGACGACGTGCGCGGTGCGCGCTGGTAATCGAACGGCCCAAGTTCCGCAACGTGAATGCGCTTCGGGCTCCACGCGTGCCAGTACTCGTGCGCGATCACGCTCTTCAGCAGCTCGGTGCTCCCCTCACCGCTGAAGGGCATGCGATACGTGGAGCTGTTGCGATGCTCGAGCGCGCCGAAGGCTGCATCGCCGGTGCCGTACTTCACCAGAAAATGCTGGAACACGTAGCGCTTGTACGGCATGTCACCGAAGAAGCCGCTGACGATCTCCACGATCCGCTTGGTGGCGGCGGTCAGATCGGCGGTCTCCGACACCGAAAGCTTCTGCGCACAGAACACCGCGATCAGATGCGGCACGCCCTTCACCGAGAACTCCATCTTCTGGAAGATGCCCATCGTCACCGGAGCGTCCACCAGGTCGTCGTAATCGCTCGCCCGGAAGCCTCGCTCGGCCCCCGACGCCTTCCCCGGCAGGGGATCCAGGCCGATGGCGATATCCCATCCCTTCGGCAGCGCGTATGTGACCGTGTACGGGATGTCCTTGTAGCCGGCCGCGTATCCGAAGATCGCCGGAGTGTTCGCGAACGCGTAGTTCTTCTCGATGTCCGACAGACCGAACCAGAGCGAGTTGTCGGCGCGCTCGATGTCGTGCACGCGGTAACTGATGCGGACCGCACGATCGGGTGCAACGATCTTGAACGTGTTGGTGTCGGCCCGGATCACCCGCAGCGCCTTCCCGGCCGAGTTCACCGCCGTGAAATCGCTGACGTATCCGCCGAAGTCCACGATGTCGTACGCGCCCGGTCCCCAGATCGGGAAGAAGAACGTCATCGTATCGCCGACAACCCCCTTGATCTCCGCCCCCACAACGAACGTCTCGGCGGGCACATCGACCGCGACACGGTAGTCCATCGAGGCGGCACGCGGCCGCGCGGCGCCGCCCCCCTGCGCCGAGGCATGAAGCGTTGCCAGAACAAACGCGGCCACGGTCACGGCCGAGCGAATCATCGAGATACGGGAGTTGATCATGTCGTTTCGTTCACCTTACTGAGAACTGATGCGGCCACGGGGCCACGGACTGTCACGGCGGGAATCCACGCCGTCGAGATGTCGATCGCGCCGGACACACGCCCCCGCGCGAGGAGCCGGAACATGGCTTGGACGGCGCCATGCGCCGGAAGTTCCACCGTGCGCATCGGCATGCCGTGCATCGGCATGCCGCGCCTCGGCGCCCGGCGCGTGCAATCAGCGGCCGATGATGCTCCTGCGAATCGCGAGCGCCCCGGCCGAAGCCCTGGCGTCGAGCGTCAATCGGCGCACGCGCACCTCCTGCTCCACGGCCTTGTACGGGAGCGTGACGGCGGCGCCGTTGCGCATCACCACGAAGCTCTTCGCCGGGAAGTAGACCAGGGCGTCGTCGCCGTAGTCGTTCACCGGGATCTCGACCGCGTTGAGGGTACGATTCCGCGTGACGATCTTGACGAGAAGGTCGCCGCGCTGCAACCCCGTGGCCCCGGCGGTGCCGTCGGGATCCACGTGCTTCACGCGCAGCCCCTTCGCCTCCGGCTCGACATGGCCGCCGAACGCCGTGCGCGTGATGACGTGCGTGTCGTATCGGAACCCGATGAGCGGCAGCAACGAGTCGATCGGGAGCGGCTCGCGCCCGCCGATGTAGCGGGCGTAGAAATCGGTCAGCTTCGCGCCGGTGGCACGCTCCATGATCGGGATGATGTCGTCGTCGGAGAAGGTCGCGCCGGTGCGGCCGTACTGCTCGTTGAAGAAACGCATCGCATCGTCGAGCCCCTTGGCGTTGGCGGTCTGCGCGCGGATCGCCGCGTCGAGCAGCAGCCCGATGATCGGCCCCTTGCTGTAGAGCGCGATGGAACTTTCGTTGAGCGGCGCAAACGAGATCTCGCGGCTCAGCTCGGTGATCGATCGCTTCTGGCCGCGTCCGTACACGCCCTCGATATCGTCCTGCATCTCGGAGAGGAATTCCGCCTCGGTGCAGAGCCGGGGGCGCCGCAACAGGATGCGCGCGTAATACTCGGTGAGCCCCTCGGCGAACCAGAGCGACGTGGTCCGCGGCGCGCGCTGATAATCGAACGGCCCCAGCTCTGCCACATGAATGCGCTTGGGGCTCCAGACGTGCCAGTACTCATGCGCGATCGTCAGCGCCATCTCGCGCGCAAATGCGTCGGCGCTGCGCATCGGCGGAGAGAGATAGGTGGAGCTGGCCGCATGCTCGAGTGCGCCGAACGCCCCTTGGAATTTCTGTTCGCGCATGTCGGCGATGAAGTGCTGGAACACGTAGCGCTTGTACGGCAGCTCACCGTAGAAACCGCTCACGACCTCCACGATCCGCTTCGTCAGCAGGCCGGCGGCCACTATGTCCACCGTGTCGCGTCCGTCGGCAGCGCAGACGGTGACGACATGCGGCACGCCGTTGACCGTGAAGTCCGCACGCTGGAAATGCCCCATCTCCATCGGCGCATCGATCAGCTCGTCGTACGAACCGGCAACGTAGGAGTACACGCGCCCGCCGCCGACGACGTCGGCCGTGACGCTCGTGGAATCGAGCGCAACGGTGATGTCCCACCCCTTCGGCACGGAATACGCAACGCTGCACGGCCATTCCTTTCCCCCTTCAACGTAGCCGAACATCGCGGCCCCCTGCGCGAAGACGTAGCCCTTCTCGATATCGGAGGTGCAGAACCAGACGGATCTGGCGGGCGTCTCGATATCGTGAATATGATAGGAGATCGTCACCGGCTCCCCATGCGCGTCGATCCTGAAGGTGCCGGTGTCGGCGCGGCTCACGGCGGCGGCGCGACCGTCGGCGAAACGCGCGGTGAAGTTGCGCACGTATCCCCCGAAGTTCACGAGGTCGTACGCACCCGGCGCCCAGATCGGGAAGTGGAAGATGACGGGCTCGGTGCCGATCGGCACGAACGAGGCGCTCACGTCGAACTGCTCGGCCTCCAGATCGGGACGCACGCGATACTCGACGCGCGAAGCGGGCTGGGCGCAGGCCGCGGCGGGAAATGGGGCGGCCGCCAGCAGCACGAGAAGGCGGGCAGGAATGAAGAAACGCGGGATGGAATGCATTGTTGAAACGAAAGAGAACATCATGAATGCACGAAAGGGGCACCCTGAACGGTTGCCCCCTGCGGACGAATGAAGAACCCCGACCTGTCGGCGGTCAGTTCGCGGCCGAGCCCTTCTTCGTGTAATCCTCATACGACACGCCGGTCAGGTAGACGCCGTCGCCGAAGTATCGCAGAACGTTGATGAAATCCTTGGGTCCCATGTATCCGGAGAGAACGGTCAGCACCTCCCCCTTCTCGTTGAAGAAGACGGTGGCCGGATATCCCCGGATGCCGAGCGCCTGCCCGAACTCGCCGAGCGTGTATTGCTTGCCGTCGAAGGTGAGCGAGCCCTTCTTCTCCGGGTTCATCTTGCACGGAATGTAGCGGGAGTTCATGTAGCTGACGATCGACGTGTCGGCATAGGTATCGCGATCCATGCGCTTGCACCAGCCGCACCAGTCGGTGTAGACGTCGAGCACGATCAGCTTCTGCACCTTGCCGGCATTCTCCAGACCATAGTTGATGGTCTGCCATTTCAGCCCCTCGGGCTCCGCATGGATCATGATGGTTGTCGAAAGCGCCGCCACGGCGATGGCGGCAATATATCGGAGGTTCATAGTGTGAGGCCCTCGATTGTAGTACGAGTTACGTTATGCGATCATCACCACGGCGCCGGCCTGGAGGCCCGACACGGCGGCGTTCATCGTGCGCCGACGGTTCCAACAACGAAGCTGCGCCGCACCTACGTTTTCTGCTTCTTCTTCTTTGCCGAAGGGAAGAGAATGTTGTTGAGGATCAGCCGATATCCGGGCGAGTTCTTGTGCAGGCGCAGATCGGTCGGCGGATCGTGCACCGCGTGCTGGTAATCCTCGGGATCGTGGCCGCCGTAGAACGTGAACGTGCCGCGGCCGAAGTTGCCGGTCATGTACTTCACATTGTCGGTCCCCTCGCGCTCGGCAAGCACCGTCACGTTCTTCTTGATGAACCTGCGATGGAACGCGGTGGTCTGCCCCATGAAACCGCGCACAACGCCGACGTGGCATTGCGTCAACATCGACGGCACGGGATCGTGTTTGGCGGAGAACTCAAAGAGCGTGAAGAAATCCGTTTCCGGTGTGGACGCGAAACCGGGCTGGACGTCGATGTCGGAATATTCGTAGACCATCGGGTTCATTTCCAGCGTGAAGTTCTCGAACGCAAGCGTCTGCGAGAAGTCCAGCGCCGTCTGCGCGTCGGCGGCGGGAGGATCGCCGTCGAACACGACGTCGCAGATATCGGTGGCGTGCGCCGCCAGGGCGATGTCGTACGAGTCGGTGGCCGCGCACATCGCGAAGAGGAACCCGCCGGCGCCGACGTAGCGCTTGATCTCCTGCGCCACCGCCAGCTTCAGTCGCGATACCTTCTGATAGCCGAGTTCGCGCGCCGTTTGTTCCGCCGTTACCACCTGCTCCAGGTACCACGGAGCCGTGGAAAAGCTGGAGTAGAACTTACCGTATTGTCCCGTGAAATCCTCGTGGAACAGATGCAGCCAATCGTACTGCTTCAGCTTCCCGGCCAGCACCTCCTTGTCCCAGACTTTCTCGTAGGGGATCTCGGCATATTCCAGCGCCATCGTCACCGCGTCGTCCCACGGCTGCGAAGTCGGCGGCACGTAGACGGCGATCTTCGGCGGCGTCTCCAGGCGAACGAGGTCCATGTTGTTGGCGTCGGCCTGCACCTCGCTGTAGATCGACGCGGCCTGCGCGCCGGCGATCGGCTCGAAGCGGACGTTGCGGATTCGGCACTCGGCCGCCGTCACATCGGAGAAGTCCAGCATGAACGAGCCGCCGCGATAGTTCAGCAGCCAGTCCACCGGGATGTTCCGTGTCAGCGCCCAGAACGCGATGCCGTACGCCTTCAGATGGTCGCTCTGCCCCTGATCCATCTGGATCAGAATCTTCGCCTGCGCGTGCGCGGCCGCCGCGGCGGCACACACAAGGCACAGGCAGATCCACAGCGTTCGTATTCGCGGCATTGTCATACGTATCATCGGAAGGACATCATCACATTTGTCGAGCCGTACCCGCGGGGTGCGGGTGGCGAGCAGCAGGTGGAGAGGCGCACCGTGCATGGAGCGTCTTGCACCCCTTCAGGGTGCTGAAGACGGAGAGGATCTTGCTATCCGGTGGTGTCGCTCCGCGTAACCACCGGCTACAGGCTTCGAACCTTCCGGGTTCGTAAAAACGCCCTTCGATTTTTCTCTCCTATTTCTTCATCGTTCTGCACTCAGCATTCTGCCTTTTTCTTTCATCGTTCTTCTCTCCTCTCTCCTTCCCCTACGCCGCTTCCTTCACCGGCACCGCGCCGGCAACGGCGAGGATATGCTCCACGTGATCGGTCACCTTCGGGCTGAACCGCATCGTGATCGTCGCATACTCCTCGTCGAAGACGCGATCGATCACGTCGACATACTCGAACGCCTTGGTGAAGTGGCTGTATCGCGCCAGCGGAATCCGCACCACGCGCTGTAGGAAGGTATTCTCCATCACTTCCACCAGCTTCGCGCGAAGCGCCTGGATGTGCAATCCCCGCGCCGCCGAGATCGCCACCGAGTTCGGGTATCGCTCGCGCAGCTCGGCGAGCGTCTCATCCCCCGGCTGGAGCAGATCCACCTTGTTGAATACCATCAGCACAGGAACGACGTCGGCCTCGATCTCGCGCAACGTCTCCTCAACCACGCGGATCTGATCGCGGACCGTCGGCGAGGCCACGTCCACCACATGCAGCAGCAGATCGGCCTCGCGCGCCTCGGCGAGCGTGGAGCGGAAGCTGGCCACCAGATGCGACGGCAGCTTGCGGATGAACCCGACCGTGTCGGAGAGGAGCATCGTTCTCCCCGGCGTCAGCTCCACGGCACGCACCGTTGAGTCGAGCGTGGCGAACAGCCTGTTCTCGGCGTGCACGCCCGCGCCGGAGATCTCGTTCATCAACGTGGACTTGCCGGCGTTCGTGTAGCCGACAAGCGCCGTGCGGAAGTGTTCGGCGCGCCCCTTGCGCTGCGTTTCGCGCTGCGTCTCGATCTTCTCCAGCTTCTCGCGCAGGTGCGCGATGCGGGCGCGGATCATCCGACGATCGGTTTCGATCTGGGTTTCACCGGGCCCCTTCGTTCCGATGCCGCCGAACTGCTTCGACAAGTGCGTCCACTGGCGCGTCAGGCGCGGCAGCATGTACTGCAGCTGCGCCAGCTCCACCTGCGTGCGCGCCTCGCTCGATCGGGCGCGTTGGGCGAAGATGTCCAGGATCAGACCGCTGCGATCGATCACCTTGCGCTCCAGCACGCGCCCGAGATTGCGCGCCTGCACCGGCGACAGGTCGTCGTCGACCACGACGAGCGTGATCTTCTCCTCCTCCACGATCTCCGCCAACTCCTCGGCCTTTCCCTTGCCGATGAAAAACGCGGAATCCTTGCGCGGCAATCCCTGGACAACCTTCAGCACCGTATCGGCGCCGGCGGTATCGGCCAGAAGTTCCAGCTCGGCGAGATGTTCCATCGTCACCTCACGCTCCTCCGGCCAGACGGTGAGCCCCACCAGCAGGGCCCGTTCACGCTCTTCGCGAGCGATGGTATGCAGTTTCTGTTCGGTCGTGTTCAAGCTTCGTTGGTTGGATGAAGTCAATGGGTGATCACATTCCCGGGCGTCGTGCCGCGGGCCACGCAACGGGTTCGACGTTTCTGTGGAGAGCCTGACACGCGCTCGGCACAGGCGCGTTACCCCAGGTTCGCACGCGATCGGCCTCGCAGCCCGCGATCGGGCACCTTCCCGGTCATGCGGGCCGATCGGCGGCCGCAATGCGATCGACCCGGACAATATAGCGACGAGAAGAGTATGCCCCGGGGTATTAGCGCGTGCCGGAGGTGACGATGAAAACGGAGCCGATACGAGAAACGCCACACCCCGGGAAACCGGAGTGTGGCGTTTCGGTTGTCGATGATTGGGGGTGCGACAAGAACGATGGGTCACTACCGACGATCGGTGCGCCCGTCACTCACGGCTCCGGGTTCAGCGTCAACGTTCCGGGCCCGGCGACGTTCACCCAGTACCCGCGCCCCGGCACCAGCTCGGATGCAGCGGTGGGACTGTTGATCGCGTCGACGAACCCGGAGAGCAGCGTCGTGCCGTTCACCGCGATGCTGCTCGTCGCGACCGGGATGCTTCCGGCGCCGATCAGGTTCCATCCCCCGCGCAGCGGCAGCGTCTGCGGCAGCGTGACCGGGTGCACGGCATGCACGGCGCGCATCGGCGCGGCATACCGAACGTAGTATCCGACGCCCGCCGTCACGGTATCGGCGTTCACATATCCGGCGTCGTACCGCAGCACCGAGTTCGCGCCGGCGAACGCCTGCGAGGGGCGGCCGTCGAACGGATTCCCCGGGGCCGATGCGGAGTTGTATCCGCTCGCATAGTTGATCATCACGCGGAAGCTGTCGAGCACCTCGACGCTGTCGCCGAGACGATACCGCAGGCTGCTTCCCGGATGGATCGTAACGTCGGCGACGCGCAGGGAGCGCAGCAGATTCACCCGGGTGGTCGTGCTGTCGGTGCCGATCTCCAGCGGCACCCCCTCGCCGATCGTCCCGCTCATATCGAACGTGACGTTCGGCGCCGTCACCCGCACCACGCCGCGCCCGAGGATGTCGCGCCGCCCGATGA